>NZ_JACJSH010000010.1:0-197889 GCF_014698055.1 Nostoc sp. FACHB-133 | reverse complement strand
TACCAGCCACCACCGAATCTAGCGCAGCGTTCCCCTGTTGCGTCAATGTTCACAGTCCCGGTTTTTTGTTCACGATCGCTTGACTTTTAAGACAGTCGCTACGTCTAATGCTTCAAATCCTTCACCGACCTGTTTTGTTCCATCATCACTCACTATTCCGTAAATAATTTTCTCATACCATTTCTTTGTGAGGCTGCGCCAAACCCTTTTAACTTCTTTCTTTCTTTCTTTCTTTCTTTCTTTCTTTCTTTGTGTCCTTTGCGTCCTTTGCGGTTCGTTTCTCTTTCTTCTGTCTTGTACTTAAATATGGTTTAGCGCATCTTCATACAGAATTGGTATCATCTGAGAATTTCTCTGTATAGTCCACCTGCCAAAATGTATCCATGCGTTTAGGGCACACTAACCCATGCTGTTGTGCTTGTGAATGGTTCAGGATTTGCAGCAATTGGTACATGGAGCGATCGCAGTTCAGCTTGAATTTCACAAACAAAAAGATTCCCGAACCTATACCCCACAAAAAAGAATTAATTATCTCAAAGCCTTATCTAATCAATACTTGGGTTATTGAGTACATGATTAAGACATATTAATAGATGCGCTATTTCAGATGAGATATTCATATATGCAGTATTTATTTAAAGTTAACTGAAAAGCGCATAATAAACTGCTTGCTTGGCAATGCCTGCCTGACTCCGGCTATTTTTAATTCTTCTATTTACGTGTTCTGATAATGCAGTTGAGAGACGGGGACAAAAATCATATTATGAACAAAACATTTGCAACCATTGATGGAAATGAAGCTGTCGCCCGTGTTGCTTACAAACTAAATGAAGTAATTGCCATTTATCCCATTACCCCCTCTTCAGCAATGGGTGAATGGGCAGATGCTTGGTCAGCAGAAGGTCGTCCCAACCTCTGGGGTACTATTCCCAGTGTCGTGCAGATGCAAAGCGAAGGGGGAGCGGCTGGTGCTGTGCATGGGGCATTGCAAACAGGTTCACTGAGTACCACCTTCACAGCATCTCAGGGATTATTGTTGATGATCCCCAACTTCTACAAAATTGCTGGTGAGTTGACTAGTGCTGTAGTTCATGTTGCCGCGCGTTCCTTGGCTACCCACGCTTTATCAATTTTTGGCGACCATAGCGACGTGATGGCAGCTCGTGCTACTGGTTTTGCTTTACTGTGTTCCGCTTCGGTGCAGGAAAGTCAAGATTTTGCTCTCATCGCCCATTCTGCGACTTTAGAGACGCGAGTCTCGTTTATGCACTTCTTTGACGGCTTCCGTACTTCCCATGAAGTGCAGAAAGTTAAACTGCTTACAGATAATGATTTGCGATCGCTAATCCACGATCATCTCATACTCGCCCACCGCAGTCGTGCCCTCACCCCAGATCGTCCAGTATTGCGCGGGACTGCCCAAAACCCTGATGTCTACTTCCAAGGACGGGAAGGTGCTAACCCTTACTACAACGCCTGTCCAGAAATTGTCCAGCGCATCATGGATCAATTTGGAGAACGCACGGGGAGGCATTACCAAATCTATGAATATTACGGGGCCAATGATGCCGATCGCGTTATCGTTCTTATGGGTTCAGGCTGTGAAACCGTCCATGAAACAGTAGATTATCTTAACGCCCGTGAGGAAAAGCTTGGTGTGCTAAAAGTCCGGCTTTATCGCCCCTTTAATGTCCAAAGGTTTGTTGCAGCATTGCCAAATAGCGTAAAAGCGATCGCAGTTCTCGATCGCACCAAAGAAGCAGGTAGCGCCGGAGAACCTTTGTATTTGGATGTTGTAGCTGCTATCCATGAGGCGTGGGGAGATAAGAGAGCAGGGGGAGAAAATACTTTCTCATACCCTAAAATTATTGGTGGTCGTTATGGTCTTTCTTCTAAAGAATTTACGCCGGCGATGGTGAAGGGGATTTTTGACAACCTTGCCGAAGCTAAACCGAAGAATCATTTTACGATTGGGATTAATGATGATGTTAGTCATACTTCCTTGAGCTTTGACCCTAAGTTTTCTACAGAATCGGATAATGTTGTTCGGGCAATGTTTTATGGGTTGGGTTCAGATGGGACAGTTGGGGCTAACAAAAACTCTATCAAGATTATTGGTGAAGAAACCGATAATTACGCCCAAGGCTACTTTGTCTTTGATTCCAAGAAATCTGGCTCAATGACAGTTTCTCATCTGCGCTTTGGCAAAGAGCCAATTCGCTCCACCTACTTGATTGACCAAGCCAATTTTATTGGTTGTCATCATTGGGGATTTCTAGAACGCATAGATATTTTGAAAGCTGCTATTCCTGGGGCAACTTTACTGCTTAACAGTCCATACAATGCAGATAACGTCTGGGAGAATTTGCCGTTGCAGGTACAGCAGCAAATTATCGATAAGCATTTGAAGTTATATATCATCAATGCTAGCCAGGTTGCCCGTGAAAGTGGTATGGGTGGCAGAATTAACACCATTATGCAGGTCTGTTTCTTTGCCTTAGCCGGAGTCTTGCCGCAAGAAGAAGCGATCGCTAAAATCAAACAAGCGATTGAGAAGACTTATGGTAAAAAGGGCGTAGAAGTTGTCCGCATGAACTTGCAAGCTGTAGACAACACTATAGACAACTTGCATAAAGTAGATGTCCCACAGACAATCAAAAATCAACAATCAAAAATCAACAACTCAAGATTGCTGGACTCCGCTCCTGAATTTGTGCGGGAAGTTCTGGGGAAAATCATGGTGTGGGAAGGTGATGACTTACCTGTTAGCACACTACCAGTTGATGGCACCTTTCCCGTAGGTACTGCCAAGTGGGAAAAACGTAACGTTGCCGAAGAGATACCTGTGTGGGAGCCGGATATCTGCGTTCAATGTGGGAAGTGCGTGATGGTTTGTCCCCACAGTGCCATCCGTGCCAAAGCTTATCAAGCTGATGAGTTAGTGAATGCACCAGGAACCTTTAAGTCAACTGGTGCAAAAGATAAAGACTTTGCCAATCAAAAATTTACCATTCAAGTTGCCCCAGAAGATTGCACGGGATGTACGATTTGTGTAAATATTTGCCCTGCAAAAGATAAATCTGAGCCATTGCGGAAAGCGATTAACATGGCGCAGCAGTTGCCTTTACAAGAGCAAGAGCGGAAAAACTGGGATTTCTTTTTGAGCTTACCTAATCCTGACAGGCGATCACTAAAATTAAACCAGATTCGCCAACAACAACTGCAAGAACCTTTATTTGAATTCTCTGGTGCTTGTGCAGGTTGTGGTGAAACACCTTATTTAAAACTATTAACACAATTGTTTGGCGATCGCGCCGTCATCGCCAATGCAACAGGTTGTTCTTCAATTTATGGTGGGAATCTCCCCACAACTCCTTGGACAACCAACGCCCAAGGACGCGGCCCCGCGTGGTCAAATAATCTATTTGAAGATAACGCCGAATTCGGTTTTGGCTTCCGTCTCTCCCTCGACAAACAAGCTGAGTTTGCAGCAGAATTGTTGCAACAATTGGGGAATGGGGAATGGGGCATAGGGCATGGGGAATTGGGAATATCTCACGAGTTGGTACAGTCTATTCTCAATGCCAAACAAAACACTGAGGCTGATATTTGGGAACAACGAGAACGGGTAGCGCTGTTGAAACAAAAGCTAGATGAACTGTTAGAAAAAACGAATTACCACTCCCATGCCCAAATCCAAAATCTCAAATCCCTTGCAGATTACTTAGTGAGAAAAAGCGTCTGGATTGTTGGCGGTGATGGTTGGGCTTATGACATTGATTTTGGTGGTATAGATCATGTAATTGCCAGTGGTCGCAATGTCAACATCTTGGTGATGGATACAGAAGTGTATTCTAATACAGGCGGTCAATCTTCTAAAGCTACGCCACGAGCCGCAGTTGCTAAATATGCCGCCAGTGGCAAGCCGGCACCAAAGAAAGACTTAGGTATGATTGCTATGACCTACGGAAATGTCTACGTAGCGAGTGTAGCCCTTGGTGCTAGAGATGAACATACTCTCAAAGCATTTTTGGAAGCAGAAGCTTATGATGGGCCATCAATAATTATTGCTTACAGCCATTGCATCGCCCACGGCATTAACATGACTACCGGGATGAATCACCAAAAAACTCTGGTAGAATCAGGTCGTTGGTTGCTGTATCGGCATAATCCAGAATTGCTTAAACAGGGTAAAAATCCTTTGCAATTGGATATGCGATCGCCTACGCAATCTGTAGAACATTCGATGTATCAAGAAAATCGCTTCAAAATGCTCACTAAGAGTAAACCAGACGTAGCCAAGCACTTGTTAGAACAAGCGCAAGCTGAGGTAGATGCACGTTGGCAGATGTATCAATATTTGGCAAAGCGTGATATTCCCACAGCTTGAATAAGAGGCAAGGGAGCAGGGGAGGCAGGGGGAGTTATTGAATAAGCTTCTCTCTTGTCTCCCCCCTCTTCCTTGTTTCTTTTGTCTCTTCTTCATGCCCAATGCCCAATGCCTAATTCCCAATACCTCTTCATTGTGGGATAAAACCGATGTTTACGACGGGCAACTTTACGCGCTAACCAGAAAGTATCGATCAATTTCTGCCGTAAGTATTTCAAAGTCCACAGGCTTGGTGAAGTGATATTTAAAACCAGATTTAAGCGCAAGTTCTTTATCCTCCTGGCCACTGTAACCGGTGAGCGCAATCAGAATTGAGCGACTAAATTTAGAGTCTTTACTCAGTTCCTGGGCAACGGCGAATCCATCCATTTCGGGAAGTCCGATGTCACAAATAATCACATGAGGCTCCAACTCTTTTGCAGTTTGTACACCTAAAATTCCATTCTTAGCAATGGAAACTTCATGCCCGAAGTGTTCAAGTACTGCTTTTAATGTTGTGGCAGAATCGTCATTATCTTCAATCACTAAAATCTTCAACGATTTTTTAGCCGCCTCCATAGTCTCTAGGTCGTTGTCCAAGGTTTTAATCTCTTCGCATAGAGGGAGAGTAACTTTGAATTCTGCTCCCAAATTGATCCCTCTACTTGAGGCTTCAACATTCCCACCATGAAGTTCGACAAGACTTTTGACTACCGAGAGTCCCAAACCTAGCCCACCTCTCGAACGGTCTAAACTGAGATCGGCCTGAGTAAACGGCTCAAAGAGTTCTGGTAAGATTGTCGGTTCTATCCCTATACCTGAGTCTCTTATAGATAAAGCTGCTACACTGCCTGAGCTATTTTCACCTGGAATATATGAGAGATCCACCCAGATCGTCCCATCTGGTTTTGAAAACTTTAAGGCGTTATCAAGAAGGTTCCCAAAGATTTGAAAGAATCGCGTTGGGTCAACATAAGCCCATACGGGCGTGTTTGGCAAGTCTTCTACTACGGTAAAATTCGATCTCTTTATGGCTTGTGTATGGTCATTGAGACTCTGGCGAACCAAATCTACAAGATTCAACTTCTCAAGGTTTAATGAAATCTTTCCGTAGGTGATGGACGATACATCTAGTAGCTCATCGATCAATTTCGAGAGGTGCTTAATCTGGTGCTGCATCATTAAAACTGTTTCTCCAACTGCGCCAGTCACGCCCAGCTTCAATTTGAGAAGCTGAACCCCGTTTGAGATGGGGGCAACAGGATTCCTCAACTCGTGAGCTAGCATCGCAATGAATTTGTCTTTCAGGGCGTTTTGGTTCGTAAGTTTCTGGAAAAGTTGAACATTCGCGATCGCCACTGCTGTAGTGTCGGTCAAAATCTCAAGCAGTTCTATTTCTTCAGATGTGGCTAGATGTGGTGTACTCCAGTAGGCTCCGATCGCACCCAGTGGATCGGCAATCCGTATGGGAACCATCACTAAACTTTTGACAAAAGTCACTTTATAAGCATCAATAGGAATTCTTGCATCCTGATAAATGTCCTCAATCACGGCTGCTTGTTTATTGAGCATTGCCCAACCGGAGATACAAGACTTGAGCGGAAAACGCATACCTTTCCAAAGTGGGCCAATGGCGTTTTCATCAACATAGTGGCAGCATTCACCATCCCGCAGTACAAAAGTTACTCCATCAGCATTTGTGAGATCGCGGGCTGCCAAACGCACAATCTCAATAATTTCCTCAATAGTCCGCACACAAGCCAAATCTTTCACGACTAAAAGCAGCCGATTGTAAGATGAAATACTATAGCTCTGATGTGAATTTTGTTCTTCAGAGATGGAGGTTTGTAATATATTTTTCATAAATAACTCCGAACAAAAAGGATGTTTGGTAAAAACTTAGTTAAAGCGGTAGGTTTTAGTAGACACCTACTCTTAATCGTAATCTTAACTTTGATGTTAAAAGCTAAGAGATATTACGGCATTTTTTGTTTTCCTATTTTATATTTACGAGTATAAAATATTTCCAAAATATCTGTAAATATTCAGGATTTATCGTAGGGGATTAATGCAACTTGTAGTGTTTAATTAAGACTGAGTAAATGTGCCTAGCAAACTCGCTATTTAGGCGTAGCAGAATGGAAGATGCGGATATTACTTACTCAAGGCAGACAAATTATTTAGCAATCGACAGATAATACTCAAATCGCTCTCGGAGTTGTTGAACCGTTAGATTCTGAGCCCAGTACTCGACTAGAGCGTGACCAAATGCCCAGGCGTTGCGATCAGGTGAAGTGGAATTTTCTAGCAGTAGCGGCCAGAGGGATAGTAATTCAAAGTTAAGCGGGTTAGAGTTAGCTGTATTCAAGAGCGAGAAAAGCTCATAAGCCATTTGGAGTTTGCCAATCACAATTGGCAACTGTTCCACAGGAATTTGCTCTGCCAGAAGATAGGCTAGGGTTGGAGATCCAGTTGATAGGGTAGAAACAAACTGGAGGACGGGACTTTTGAGCAATGCCGTTAGTCCCTGTGTTGTTGCCATCTGGAAGGTATAGTGGTCAATGATTTTGGCGGCGGCGACAGTACGGGCTTCGAGATTACTCAAAAAGCGGGCGAGACGGAGTTGTTTGGTAGGTGCGATCGCATCTACTAATCCTAGTGAAAGCGCCTCCACTCCCCAAGCAACTCGACCTGTTTTGCTGTCACCTGTCACCAGTGGTAGAACTAGATTACAGAAGTTTCCCAGCAATTTGGCGCGATACTCAGTGGCTTCCCGAATGGCAACTTCTTTTGGACGATCGCCCCATTCCCAATCATAAGGCGGTTGCCATTCACGGATGGGACGCAGCCGATCTACCTGAGTGACGATCGCGATCGCAGGTAAATCTGTAACTTCTGCTTTTATATCTTGCATAAAGTCTACATCCATTTGCAGGGAAGGATCGAGGGCAGGGGTGACTAATAGCAGCAAATCTGCATCGATAGCATAATCAAGCACTAGGTTTCGCAGATCGGCATGGTTGACTTGTTCATAGCCAGGCGTATCCAAAAGCGTCAATGTTTCACCACTTTGAGTTTGCCATTGATAATTTTGAATGCGATCGGTACTGGGCAAAACATCAACGGCTGCTAAATCTGCCTGAAATAGGGTGTTAATCAGGCTACTTTTTCCTGAACCTGTGCGCCCCACCAGCAGAATATTCACGGGTTTTTGCTCAACTACCTCGGCTGGTTGAGCTTGAGTCAGTATTTCTCGCAGTGTTTGGGTTTTTGCCTTGGGTAAAGTTGGTGTGGATACTACGGTTGCTGAAACTGGTAATTTGCTACGTCCATAGAGGGCGATCGCCTGCCGACACAAGTTTTTCAGGGCAGCTTCCCGAAATAACTGGTTCAAATTCCCCAATAATTGCTGAGTTGCTTGGTTACTAGAACCCTGGCTGGCTTGTTTTGCCACCGCCGCCACCGGATTTAAAAGCCACTGTGCCCAGTTCCAAGCTTTCCAAAATTTTCTAGCCGATGGTTCCAACTTCCGGTAGACCTCATATCCTTGGTATGCTTGTCCAACCGTCACCTGATTAAGAACTGGGGATAATTTTTGCATCCACTGATCCATATCATCCACCGTTCCCCGAATCAACCCATAAGCCTGGGGGACGTAAATATTCAGCAGAGGATATTGAATTTGAGGATTGTAGATATGAGCGATCGCTACAACCAAATCCTGGCATCGTGTCCAAAAAGTTTGCCAGTCTTCCCAAATCGGGCGATCGCTTTGTGACGCTTGTAGAATCTCTTGGAGTGCGGTTTCTGCAAGCTTTGTGACATCACTTCCTGCTGGTGGTCTAACTGTATCCTCTACTGCCGATTCTAATTCTTCTTGAACTTGAGCTAATACAGCTTCTACTTGGTTAACAGCTGGTTGAGTCCATTTTACGAGTAGCCAGCGCCAACCAACGAATAAAAGGGTGAACACACCCCAGATCCAACTAATACCCCACGCATGAATTTGCGAACCGGCGGATACCAGTAAGAAAATAATGATAAACGCGATCGGGATTGCCAAAACGACCCACTGCCACGGTTTTAATCGCACCATTGCCCTATACCTGCTTTGAAATGTTGGGAAATTCGAGCTTTTGCAAAAATTACTCTTATAACAAAGTCTATCGTCTTCATTCGCTAGGGCAACAGTTACAAGGGTTGCTCAAGTTGGTTGCTACTCGTTCGGCTGAGGAGATGGCAAACTAACTGGTGTTTATAAATTACGTGAAATCGAAGATTTAAAGTGCGATCGCTTTTTAATTAGATTTTGGGACATCGGGAGCGATTATCTTCGACATGTTCTGCGATCGCAAGCAACGCTAAAGATAGCGATCGCCTGCCAGAATGCCTAAAATATCAGTAATGCTACACTTTCCTAGCATTCAAGGAGTAAAGGCTGTGGCTTCCATCACGATCGACATTTCCGATGAACAATTGCAGAAGCTGAAAACATTAGCACAAGAGAGTGGTATCTCGCTTGAAGATTTGTTACGTGCCAGGATAGAAGACTGGCTCAGTCAGCCAACGAGCGAGTTTGCTCAAGCAACCAACTATGTGCTGAAGAAAAATGCCGAATTGTACCGACGTTTAGCATGATACGTTACCTGATGGCGGTGGAAGTCCTGAATCTGCATCGTCAGGTTATAGAGCAGTCTGGAGGCGCATTAGGTATACGCGACCTTGGTATTTTAGAGTCTGCTGTAGCACAACCAAAGATGACTTTTGGTGGAGAAGACTTATATCCCACAATTATTGAAAAGGCTTCAGCATTGGGCTTCTCTTTGATCAAGAATCATCCTTTCCTAGATGGAAATAAGCGTACTGGTCACGCAGCTATGGAAATATTTCTTGTTTTAAACGGGATGGAAATTGATGCTTCAATCGAAGAACAGGAGCGTGTTGTCCTGCTGTTAGCGGCTGGTGATTTAGGGCGTGAAGAATTTACAGAGTGGCTCAGGCTAAACCTTATACCAATTCTGTATGAAGATGCGCTAAACCATATTTAAGTACAAGAAAGAAGAAAGAAAAACGAACCGCAAAGGACGCAAAGGACACAAAGGAAGAAAGAAGTTAAAAGGGTTTGGCGCAGCCTCATAAAGAAATGGTATTAGAACAATTTGAACATTTTCTCATCATGAAACGAGATTCAAATTGGGTAATGATGCGATTTTCTCCGATACGCTACGCAAACGCAACGCTAAAGATAGCGATTGACAAGGCTTTTTGTTACCGATGAAGCTTACTTCACAAACTTGGGAATAATAAACTGTGCCTGAGAAAAATTTTAAATAAATCTCAGTGCATTAGGTGTGTTTTTATCGGCGCTTCAAGGAGCAAGTTGTTAATGAAAGTAAGTTCATCAGGGATTAAGCTAGGTTGTGCAATTCTTAGTGGCAGTTGTTTAGCAGCAGTGACGATCGCTTTAAGTGGAGCAAGTGCAATTGCTGCTCAATTCATCACAATTGAAAGCACTGGCACATTATCAGGAACAATCGAACTTCCCAGAAATAATCCGAATTTCAATAACAGTATTACTCGTATTGATACGGATGACACTGGAACTTATTACCGGAACTTAGGTACTAACAATAATCCTAACTATGTTCCTATATACCAGTCAGACTATTTGCAGGTAGAAACGCGCTCTGATGGAAGTCTGCATTACTTTGTCGACTTTAAAGGTATTCCCTTTGTCTCGTTCGATGGTGTTCTCACATCGCCGGTTCTCTCTGGTGGTCAGTTGACACCCTATAAATACCAAGGACAATTAGCAGGAACCAAATTTCAAGGAGTAGTTCAGGATGAATTTAATTTCATAAAAGCCTTATACGCTGGTACTGTCACCGATCCAGACACCGGAAAGCAGTATCAGGGCACTTTTGAAGTAAGTGGATATGGAGTGCGATATAGCGATGCCAATGGTAACTCAACTCCCACAGTCTTTGATTTCCAGTCTGATATCCCAGGTTCGCCAACTGTAACATCCTTGAACATCACTAACGCTACCCTGGCCAATTTAAGAATCAAAGTACCTATTGATGAAACTTCTATTCCAGAACCCGCTAGCGTTCTCGGCACTTTTTTGGTAGCTGGTTTTGGTATAGTTTTGAAAAGAAAAAAACACATCTACCCTAAAAAGATGTTTTGAAAGTATTGTATGACTAAAAGTTATTACTACATAAAGCTGAGTCTACCTCGGTGAAATAACCAAAGCCAAGGTTTTTCTAACTTATAGAGGTGGGTAAATAAGGTTTCATGTAGCTGTGACTTAATAGTTGCCCAGGTGAGTAATAAATTAAACTTTAAAAACATCTTCATAAAAGATGTTTTTAAGGTGATAAACTGGTAAGTTTTATAATCACACAGGATAGTTTTAAAAACGAGCCGAACTAGCAAAAGTCCGGCTCGTTTTTAATCAATCATCTACACGCAGTAGCTTGCGGTAAAACGGTTGTGAAAAATCGGTCAAGCGATGGCGTTTATAGTTGTCCATAACTTCAATTAAAAAATTAATAAACTCGAAACTAGCCATCATTAGTTCGTAACTCAAGTCAGCATTGCCATCAAACTGAATTCGGCAACGGGTTAAGTCAGAGGGTAAAGTAGCAACATTCCAAGATGCGACAAAGGGGACATGTTCACTAGCTTCTATCTTCCGGTGTCCCTCCAAAACCCCTTTTTGATAAAGACTGATGGCATAGGGTAAAAAATTGCGCTTAGTGCCTTGGACGTAAGGTAAGTAAACACTGGCTTGTTGTTGATTAGCAGGCTGGAGTTGCTCAATAGACATGGTTAAATATTCCTCAAGTTAGTTGGCAACTAGGGATATTAGTGGATGTTAGTAGTGTTCCCAAAAGATGTGTCTAAAGCACATAGTGGGGAATAGGGAATGGGGCATAGGGCATAGGGAATAGGGACTGGAGAGGGACTGGAGAGCAGAGTAGTGAAGTTTAAAGACTCGTCAGCAAGTATCAAAGACTGATCCCTTATGCCCAATGCCCCATAAATGAAGTTACTGCTAAGAAATATTAAAATTTCGGTTACAATAAGGCTGCATTAACTTTGATCGCAGCTGGGCGCAATAACATAACATGAAAAACCCACACTATAAATTTGTGGATGTTATTATTGCTGTTTCTTCCAACAATAAGCTGCTGTCACCTTGGTATCACTTTGCCTAAACCGGAATTCTCATTAGAGAAAGTCCAACTCTACAAGCTTCCTGCCCAAGTGGGTATCAAAGGAATCAAGCCTCTGTCTAAGAGTAGCAAACGTGGTTAATGCTAAGTAATTACCCAGAGTGACAGTGACAACAAAAGTAGTCCCGGCGGCTTTTGGCTTAGGGATAGCGGGTATTGCAGTTTGCCCATTCCGATTAAAATCGGGAAAAGTAGCTTAGGGATATTTGTCCGTAAAATTACTAACTGTAGACAAATACTGGTTTTTGAATCAAGCAACCTAACCTATGCCAGCGAATTCCTGGCCCGAAGAAGATTCTTATCAAGAGCTTGATCCGCTCAACTCCTTGTTGTCTGACCTATCAGTAGATGAGGAGTCAGTGTTAGAGACAGATCCTATGTCTCTACCATCCCGGTTTCAAGGTCGTAGAGGCAAAGCAGCTCTAGTCTTGACTATCGTCTGGAGTGGCACGATCGCTCTACATTTAGTTTCTTGGGCTTCCATATTTATTCTAGGACTGACCACCATTCTAGGATTTCATGCCTTGGTGGTCGTGTTTACTAAATCCCGTCGCTATCCAAAAGAAATACAGGGGGATTTGCCCTTTGTATCTGTATTAGTAGCTGCGAAAAATGAAGAAGCAGTAATTGCAAAATTAGTCAAAAATCTTTGTAACCTGGAATATCCAGGTGGGCAGTATGAAGTATGGATTATTGACGATCACAGCAGTGATAGCACGCCACATTTATTAGCAGAACTAGAACAGAAACACGAGCAACTGAAAGTATTAAGGCGTTCAGCAGAAGCTAGTGGCGGTAAATCAGGGGCGTTGAATCAGGTGTTGCCTCTGACAAAGGGCGACATCATAGCAGTATTTGATGCTGATGCCCAAGTGACACCAGATTTGCTGCAACAGGTAATACCTTTATTCCAAAGAGAAAAGGTGGGGGCGGTGCAGGTGCGAAAAGCGATCGCCAACGCTAAAGATAACTTTTGGACTAAGGGGCAAATGGCCGAAATGGCCCTTGATACCTGGTTTCAGCAACAACGCACTGCCCTTGGCGGTATTGGCGAACTGCGGGGTAATGGTCAATTTGTCCGGCGTTCAGCCTTGGAAAGCTGCGGTGGCTGGAATGAGGAAACTATTACCGATGATTTGGATTTGACAATCCGCTTGCATTTGGATAAATGGGATATTGAGTGTGTTTTCCATCCAGCAGTGCAAGAAGAAGGTGTGACAAATGCGATCGCACTTTGGCATCAACGCAATCGGTGGGCAGAAGGCGGTTATCAACGCTATCTGGATTATTGGGATTTAATTCTCAAAAACCGGATGGGAACGCGCAAAAGCTGGGATTTGCTGATTTTTATGCTGATTATGTATATCTTACCTACAGCAGCAGTACCAGATTTGTTAATGGCGATCGCGCGTCATCGTCCACCAATGTTAAGTCCCATTACAGGCTTGTCCGTTACCATGTCGATGGTAGGGATGTACACAGGTCTAACGCGCATACGTCAAGATCAGAAATTCTCACTTTCTACATATCTTACGATGCTAGTGCAAACCCTACGTGGCAGTTTATATATGTTGCACTGGTTAGTCGTCATGAGCAGTACTACTGCCCGGATGTCGGTAAGACCAAAGCGCCTAAAATGGGTGAAAACCTTGCATACGGGGCATGTGGAATAGCCCCTTTGGGGAATTAAAAATTAAAAATTAAAAATGCAAAATTACCAAAAATAATTTTGCATTTTTTTATTCATCATCAACTTCTGATTCTTCTACCCATTCAGGTGTAGCTATGGAATCTGAGAATTCTGGGAAATCATCTGCAAAGCGGATAATTTCCCCGTTGAAAAATACTGCTAGACGTTGAGCAGCGATCGCTACTTCATCAATTTCCCAATCAGGTGCGGGTGTTCCCTGTGGCGGTGGAGGCAAAGTTTGCGCCCCATTTCTATTTGCCCCGTTTCCATTTACCCCGTTTCCATTTGCCCCACTTCCATTTGTCCCATTTCCATTTGTCCCATTTCCATTTGCCCCGTTTCCATTTTTTGCTAGCGGCTCGGTTCTTAGTGGCGCTGGCGTTGCTGGCTGTGGTACTGGCGCTGGAGAAATTTGCTGGTTGTAACTAGGAGTAGCTGGTTGCTGAACGCGACTAGAGTCTTTTGGCGGAGGATTTTTTTTAGCTGAAGTAGAGTTTGAAGAAATTCCTTTTTCTATATTTATCTGGATTTCACGCTGGAAAGTCTGCTGGAAAGCTGCCGTAATCATCGGTAGATAAGATTTACCCTTGTCATACCATGCCTGCTTGATAGCAATTCGAGCCATAACACCGTCGAACTCTAGAAGTTGGCTCATTTGACGCAGCATTTCTTGCCTTGATTTTGGCTGGAGGTTAGCAAGCACCTGTTGCCAAACCTGAGTTAAATCATATTGTGCTTCTCCAACAACTTCTGAAGTTACTGCTTCAACGTTCGCAGGCGATACGGGTACAGTTACAGGTTCTGGGGTTGGTGGTGAAACTGAGTTAGGAGCAGAATTGTGATTTGTTTGCTGTTCAACTGCGTTAGATGAAGTGACAGGCTCATTTTGGTGGGCAGTCGCTGCATGATGGTTTGTGGTAACAGAGCCTTGTCGAAGTGTAGAATTATGATTTATTTGCGGTTCCGCTACCGGTAAAGAAGAGACTGCATGATTTTGGGTAACTGCTGGAGGATAGCTTAGAGATACAGCAGGTGGGTTAATTCGCGGCGCGATATTTGGAACTTGTGGCTGAATATTTGTCGTCGCACTGGGTAACAATCCTAGTAATGTTACTTCCAACCATAAACGCGGCTGGGTGCTGTTTTTAATTTGCACTTCAGCTTCTCGCAGGTGTTTCTGTCCTGCTAAAATCACGCTCATATCGAAGTATTGAGCAAACTCAACCAACGCCGTCCAGGTTTGCTGAGTACAAGCAACCAAATCGTGGCGGTTGGGTGCTGTTTTGGCTATGAGTAAATCGCGGTAGAATGCGGCGAGATTTTGCAGAATAATTAGGGGTTCTCGACCACGATCGAGAATTTTGTGGGTACTGTCAAGAACTGCTTCGGGTTTATCTTGAGCGATCGCATTTAGAAGTCCCAGCAAGTCCTGTTCGCTTACCGTCCCCACTAAATCCCAAACTCTATCTGGTGTCACTTCACCCACTAACAAACCCAATTGATCGAGCAAGCTTTCGGCATCTCGTAACCCTCCCTGAGAAAGTTGGGCTACCAGGGTTACAGCTTCGGGTGAAATATGAATGCTTTCTTTAGAGGCGATCGCACTTAAATGCTTAACCATCGCCTCTAATTGAATACGTCTAAAATCAAACCTTTGACAGCGCGAAATAATCGTTGGTAACACCCGTTGCGGGTCTGTTGTCGCCAATACAAAAACTACGTGTCTCGGTGGTTCTTCTAGGGTCTTAAGTAGCGCGTTGAATGCCTGGGTACTGAGCATGTGGCATTCATCGATTACATAAACCTTGTAACGACACTGCACAGGGGCAAACTGGGCTTTTTCAATCAACTCGCGGATATTATCGACACCAGTGTTACTAGCAGCATCGATTTCAATTACATCTAAGGCGTAACCCTTGGTGATTCCTTGACAAACATCACACACGCCGCAGGGTTCAGCAGTGGGCTGATCGCTTTTGAGACAATTGAGAGATTTAGCTAAAATCCGGGCACTAGAAGTTTTCCCCGTACCTCTTGGCCCAGTGAATAAATAGGCAGGGGCGATTTTGGATGTGCCGATCGCATTCGTGAGGGTGGTAGCGATCGCCTCTTGTCCCACGAGTTCAGCAAAACTTTTGGGGCGATATTTATGGTGCAGGGGTTCGTAAGACATGGAAAAATAGACTTCAATGCCTTTCAACGTTAATTAGTAGCACCGAGTCGAGTTTGGGATTCAATTATTTTAAACTCTCGTACCTGCTTTCTTCATCGATGTTGCTATAGCGCTTACACTCAACTAATGCCGTCAATTTTGGCACTCAGGAAAGCAAACAACCAGATCATAATTTTTTACTATGATTTCAACATCAATGTATCGGAATTATAGCATAGCATTTAGTACATTTGTTCTCATCAAGAGTCGGAAGTAGGGAAAAAAGAACTAATGACCAATGACAAATGACAAATGACAAAGAACTAACGCTATAGTCCAGTGCGATCGCTACAATTTTATAGATAAGCAAAACTCGATGGTGCAGCAGATGCTCAAGCGGCTATTTCAATGGCTCAAAAAGCTTTTTCAGAGCTTGTTCGGTGGAAAACAGAATGTCTCAAAATCTAGAGGGAATATCCCAAAAGAACCAGCCCCACCCCTAAGCGATACGGATCTGGAATTTCTCTTCACCGAGTTGTTGCAAGGAGTACATCAAGCACGAGGGGAAGCTTGGGCGCAAAAGTGGCTGCATAATATTGAACATCGGATTACTACTGAAGACTGGGTTCAGTGGTTAGGGCGCTTTGGTGAAAAATTGCTAGCATCACCTACACCGAATAATGAAATAGCTGCACGGTTAGTACAACTCGGTGAGTTGGACATTGGAGAAATCGGTGATGTTGCCCATAGTATTGGAATGCAGTTGTTGACGCGCAATCAAGGCGAACCAATTTGGGAATATGAAGGGCCAGACGCTTTTAGCACGACTTTACAATCTGAGCCAACGCTCTCGATATCAGAGTCAGTAGATGCGCCTGAGAATCCCCCAGAGGGAGAATATCAAACTGTCACCCTAGAAGAGTTGTTTGTAATGTTGCAAGAGGATGAAAACTTACGCCAACAGATTGCTCAACAGCTTGCCGTTGAGACAGATGATCCACAACTGCTTGTCCAGGCATTGATCAATCAATTGTATCCTGCTGGTCAATCGACTACAGAGCAAACAGAAAATTAGTCGAATCGAGAATTGTAACGTTGTAATGCTTTACTCTTGAATTTTGGTATATTTTTTGCTAACCTGCGACGGAAGCGCTGTCCCGATCTAATGGATTTTTACGTAATTGATGATTTTTTTAACACAACGATGGCTACAATCTAGAAAAACAAAATCCAATAGTGTGGCAGATGCTCAGGCGGATATCGCAGTCGCTTAAAAGGCTTTTAAAGCGCCTCATTGAAAGTAAGCAGGCTAGTTCTCTTAAGGGTGCGAGAGGACATAATCTGGTGGAGGTACTACCAGAACTAACCAATGCGGATCTGGAACAATTGTTTATCCAATTGTTAGAAGGCGTGCATCAAGCACGAGGACGACAGTGGGCATTGAGGTATCTGCAACGGGTTGAAAATCGGATTCCGGCTGAACGCTGGATAGATTGGTTGGTGATGTTTGGTGAAAGCTTGCTAGCTTCACCTGCACCGAATCCTCTTTTAGCATCACAAATGGTGCAATTGGGGGAACTTGGTGTTGGCAGAATTGGAGATGTTGCTTATGACATTGGCATCCGCATGATGCAAAACTCACCTATACAGATAGAGGATGAGGAGAATTATCCAGAAGCGGACTTAGAAATTACTCCTGAACAATATGGGGTAGAAATCGCTCCTGGGGAAGAACTGATCGGCTTAGGCGATCAGTTATGGGAGCATGATGAGCCAGATGTCATAGAAACTACTCCTGGGGAAGAACTGATCCGTAATTTAGGCGAGCAGTTATGGGAGTATGATGAGCCGGATGTCGTAGAAATTACTCCTGGAGAAGAACTGATCCGCAATTTAGGCGAGCAGTTATGGGAGTATGATGAACCAGATGTTGTAGAAATCACAACCGATGAAGAAATTATCCCAATTTCGCCTGGGCAAGAGCTAATTCGTAGCTTAGGTGAGCAGTTATGGGAATATGATGTGCCAGCTGTTGAACCAATCACCTCAGCATCTGAAAATGTCTCTTTTGAGGAAAGATTCACCGAAAATTTAGAGGAACTGGTATTGGAGTATGAAAGGGAAGAAGCCCAAGCCACAATACCCGAAAATCTCCCTCTCCCTGCAAAGGAAGATTCAATCACCTCATTAGCCCAACTGAGGTTCGATGATGAAGAAGTTGTTCAAAGTACAACAGGAGTAAATCTCCTTTCTACTAGGCCAAGAAGTGAATTAACAAGTTCTCCCTCAGTGGAAAACTGGGATAGCACTTTGACAAATTTAGAGCCAAATGTGGCTAATACATTAGATGAGTTGTGGGTGAAATTGGATCAAAGTACCAATTTAGTCCAGCAACTTGCTTCTAACTTGGCAGTTCAAAGCAGTAATTCTCCTGGTATTATTGAGCGACATAGCGATCATCCGATTACCAACGCTCAAGGATGGTTTTACCAAGGTCTAAGCCAAGCGAAAACAGGTGATTTGTTAGGCGCGATCGCATCTTACGATCAAGCTATTGAACTTCAACCTGAAGTCTCAGAGTATTGGTTTAATCGAGGCTTGACACTGTTCCATTTAGAACGTTTTGAAGAAGCGATCGCATCTTACGAAACCGCCATAGAACTAAAACCCGACTTCTACAAAGCTTGGTACAACCGGGGTGGAACTCTCGGAGAATTGGGATATTTTGAAGAAGCGATCGCTTCTTTTGACAAAGCCATAGAAGTCAAGCCAGACTACCAAGAAGCTTGGTCTAGCAAGGGTTTGGCGCTACTGAAGTTAGGTTGGCTACCAGAAGCTATTTATAGTTACGATCAAGCGCTGCAATTGGAACCAGAAGACCAAGAAAACTGGTATCACCGAGGGATAGCTCTAGCTGTAGGCGAACAATTTGCAGAGGCGATTATATCCTACGACAAAGCCCTAGAAATTAACCCAGAGTACCACGAAGTTTGGATAGACCGGGGTGTAGTGCTGTTTAATTTAGGAAGGTGGTCAGAAGCGATCGCCTCCTGGGATAAAGCCCTTTCAGTTCAAGCCGATTTCTATTTAGCTTGGTACAACCGAGGCATAGCATTAGACAACTTAGGTCGTCGCCAAGAAGCGATCGCTTCCTATCGCCAAGCGATCGCTATCAAACCCGACTTCCACCTAGCTTGGTATAATCAGGCAGTAGCGCTGTTTTATTTAGAACAATTTGCCGAAGCGATCGCTTGTTATGACAACGCTTTGGAAATTAAACAAGATTATTGGGAAGCTTGGATTGGTCGGGGAACTGCGATCGGTCATTTGGTAGACTCGGAAGCATTGCTGAATTTGTCGAGTAATATAACTGCGGCAAATCCCGACTTGCAACAGGGTGGCTACGAAGGAAAATTAGCCAGCTACGAAGAAGGGTTAAAACATCTACGGACAGATACCCACCCAGAAGGTTGGGGTAGATTGCATCTGGCGATCGCTAATACTTATTACGATCAAGGCAAAAAACATCTCAATCCCCGCGATTATTGGCGCAAAGCTGCATCTGAGTACCACCAGGCGCTGTTAACCCTGACACTAGAATATTTTCCCCTGTTCCACCTAGAGGTTTTGCAATCTTTAAGCAAGGTACTGATGGGTTTGGGACAAACAACACAAGTTCAAGAATTGCTGCAACGCGGTACAGATTTATTGCGACAATTGCTGAGTGAAGAAACTCGCTCAGACGAAAGTAAAAAACAGCTAGCTTTGAAATTTGCAGGCTTTGATCAATTGGCAGTTGATTTAGCAGTAGAATCTGGTGATTTAGTTGAAGCTTGGGAAATTGCTGAACAAGGCAAAAATGCTTGTTTGAACTGGCTACTTTCTGGCTGGAATAATAATATTTACTCGCCCCATTATGGTGCAATTCAACAACTATTTAATCCCACAACAGCAATTATTTACTGGCATATTAGTCCAGTCGCTCTACATACTTTCATTCTCAAAGACCAAGCGCCATCCCCGATTCTTCTGTTTACACCCATGCAAGATACCGGGGCAATACCTTTAGGAGAAGACGCTATTCGTCTCAATGAATTGCCGCTACCTGAAGCAGTGCAACGCCTAATTGAATTTGAAACTTGGCTAGAAGATTGGCATCAACAATACCAAGAATATCGCACCACAGCCCAAGACAAAGAAAGTAAAAGCCAGCATTCTTGGCGAGTGGATATGGAACAGAAGCTGGTGCAGTTGTATGGCATCTTGAATATTTCCACAATTGCCCAGGAACTCGAAGGCATCACCCAACTGGTTCTAATTCCTCACCGCGACTTGTACAGATTGCCCATTCATACCCTTTTCCATCTTTCTTCCCCATCCCAGGAAGAGTTGCCGAATGTGGAGTCTAATTTCACCGTCACCTATCTACCTAGTGCCCAAATAGGTTTATCAATAAGAACTGAAGATATTTGGCAATGGCAAAATCAGTTATTGCTCAGTGTTGAACATCCTGAAAGTGCAGGTTATCCTCCACTAAAATTTGCCAACCTGGAGTCTGAAGTTGTTAGTCAGATGTTCAATAATATCCAAAGAATTCAGGGAGCAGAAGCTACAAAAAATATTGTTGAAAATGCCTTGTTTGATAATTACAATATTTTTCATTTTACAGGTCATGTCACTAATAATTTAGCTGAACCTAAAAAGTCAGAATTAGCATTAGCAGGTGAAGAAAAACTGACTTTAGATGAAATCTATCACCAAAATCTATCAACTTACAACCTGATTACTCTCTCTGCGTGTGAAAATTTAAGTACTAGCAACCACACTATCAACAGTGAATATGTGAGTTTAGCCACTGGTTTTGTCAGTCAGGGTGTCCCTCATATAGTTAGTACTCTCTGGAGTGTAGAATCTTCAGCTAGTGCCTTGGTGATGATAGAGTTTTATCGGAGATTACAGCCTAATAAATCAGCAGTTACTGCCTTAGCGGAAGCAACACGATGGCTAAAAGAACTAACCGCTGGAGAACTGACAAAATGGTATGAAGATATTTTAAATAATCTGCATCCTGAAGAATTACGAATTCAAACTTATTTAGCGACACAACTATATAGAAATAGTAAAATGGCATCAGATAAAAATCTTTATAATCATCCTTACTACTGGGCAGCATTTACGATTACGGGTAAGCCGAATTAATAGTTTGAGGTAGGGGCAATTCATCAATTGTCCCTACCTCAAAATTTTTACTTTTAGTTTATAAACCTTTGAATTAACCTTAATCTAACTCTCTTCGTCCTTCCAATGCCCTTGCCAGGGTCACTTCGTCCGCGTATTCCAAATCACCACCTACAGGCAAACCAAAGGCAATCCGCGTCACCTTGGTAAACGGTTTCAGTAGCTGACCTATATATAGTGTTGTTGTTTCCCCTTCTACACTCGGACTAATTGCCAGAATCACTTCTTGAGGTTTTTGCTGATTCACCCGTCGCTGCAAAGCCATTATATTCAACTGTTCTGGCCCAATTCCATCAATTGGAGAAATCACCCCACCCAAAACGTGATATTTGCCTTTGTATTCGCGGGTTTTTTCCAGCGCAATTACATCGCGCGGATCTGCTACGACACAGATAGTATTGTTGTCACGGTTGGCATTGCGACAGATTTCACAAACAGGTTCAGCAGATAAGTGAAAGCAAACAGAACACAAGCCTATCTGTTTTTTGGCTTCAATTAAAGCTTGTGCCAAAGCTTCTACTTCTGCTTCTGGACGCTTCAAAATATGCAAAGCCAGTCTTTGGGCAGATTTAGGGCCAACTCCCGGCAGGCGTTGCAATTGCTCAATTAACCGTGCTAAAGGGCGTGCGTAAACCGTTGTCTTATCTCCAGAATGTTTTACCTTAACTATGATGACATTTTTCAGGTACTTCCATCTGTCTGGTATGGCGTTTATTATGGAAGCTTTTGAGCCTATCAAGTTGGTGAGGTTAACCGTGAGGTGCGATCGCTTACTTTAATCAATGTAAAATTTAGTCTGCAATTTAGCATACATAGTAAATACACGCACATATAAATATTTATATGTGTATTTTTATTTACATCTGAATAATTTTTATTTATTGGGGTGATAGCTATTTTGTGGAAGTGGCTCACATTCAACAAAACAATACGTTTGATTTTAGACAATTAATCTAGCAATGACACCTTAGCGTAGCGAGGTAAAGTCTAACCAAATTAAATTTTGCGTCTTCCGAAATAGCCTATTTCAGAATTGTATTTAAAATGTATAACCTTAATTAATTCAAACAAAATAGATGAATTATTGATTGAGTATTCTCAGGAGTTTCTGTTAGAAAGAACACTTGTACTTATTTTGATCGGTGTGATTAGTCTGCAATATTCACCTAATTTATTCAGATAACCATCTAAAAAATAGATTAGTACATCTTCCAATTTGCACGAATCTAACAAACAATCACTATTTTATACATTAATCTATATCCTATGATTGCCCTAACAAAGACATTAATAAAAACAGTAGCAGAACCAGAACAGCTAGAGAATATTGATTTACTTAACTCGAAGCGAGCTAATTTTTTACAAGAAGTAATTGAAGGCTTAGAAGACGGTATATTAATTTTAAGCCAAACTGGTGAAGTCGTACATAGCAATGCGTCTGCTAATCGCCTTTGTTGCCAATTCAATCAAGACAATTTCAATCCGAATTTTGTACCGTCAGCTATCTGGAATCTTTGTGAATCTTTACTCAGTAGCCGATATTTGTTTTCTGATAAACTTCTGATTTTGTCGGATGAAATTGTACTTGATAAGTCAAATATTTTTCGGATTAGAGTGAGACTGCTAGATTTAGATGGGTTTGAAGTGCCTTGCTTATTAGTTACCATAGAAAACCAATATGAATCTGTAAAAAATATAGCACTCACTGAAGTTAAAAAATTTGATCTTACGCCACGAGAAGCGGAAATTTGGTTTCTCTATAGAAGCAACTACAGCTACAAAGAAATTGCTATGAAGCTTTACATCACCATAAACACCGTGAAGAAGCACATGAAAAATATTCACACTAAGCGACAAGCAAGCTTTTCTGATAATTGAATGATAGGACGGTAATAAAAATCGATTCGTAAAATTCAATAGATTATTAATTATTAACCTATTATCCACAAACAAGTATTTTATGAATCAATCTTTGATTGTTCTATAGATAAAAAATACTATAGCGGTTCTCGACCTAGTTAAGTACGATTTTAACCTCTCTCCTAAAAGGAGAGAGGCTTTGAATTGTTCCCCCTTCCCGCGACGAGTTGGGGGTTAGGGGGTTAGGTCTATTTGCATACCTGTACCTCACCGGATTGAAAATAGCTATAGCCCTTGCTTTCATACAAGGGTGGTTATTTTAACCGCGATCCTGTCTAATTTTAGTGTTAATGCAGATTTTAACTAAGGAGAATCGGGGGTTTTTTGCAGACGTAATAAGGTATTATAAACCTGCTGTTTTAAAAGATCGTTATTTTGTAGTTCTATAGTGATTTTGTTAAACTGATCAATGCTCAAACCATTATCTTGGACAATTTTTTGAGAGCTATTGCAGTAATTTACTGCGATATCTTGAGCCTTTCTAGGAAGACCATTTATGCTGTTAGAATCGTTACAAACAATTTTGGGAACTTCTCCATTGCCAATCAGGTTTTTAATGGTTTCAAAAGCTTTTTGACGCGCTGGTTCCATTGCTAGCACTGCTTGAGCGTAGCTGTCAATTTGAGTATTGTTAGCTATTGGTGATGCAGTTTGACCATAAGCTTTTGAATTAACTGAAAAAGCGTTGGAAATGACACTCGCAGTAGCGATCGCGCCGAAAAAGAATGATTGGCAAAGGATTCGCTTTCGGCTGGATCGGGAAAAGAAATTGGAAATTTTATTCATTATAGTGTGTGACACAAAACTACATCAGGGATATTATAAGGACTTTGAATTATTTTCGGAGTTGGAAGTTCCAGCAACTGTTCAATACATCAAGTTTTTATATTTGATTATCAACTTCCTCGGCATACTTGACAAAGTTCGATGACTTTAGTCTGAAATGTTGACATTTCTGATGCTCCTTGCTTGAGGCTCACTTCTAACTCCAATAGTAGAGGTAAGCAGGAGATTAACTGTTGCACAGAAAGCAGTTTGATTTCTTGTTGTAAGAAGTAGATCCGCTTGGGATTACCGATATCAGCAGCACTAGCGATCGCTTGTTGGTTGCGCTCACCACTTTCTATCATAATCTTGACCCATAGCCAGGTGCGAAATTGTCCAATCAATGTGGCCACTATCCGTAATCCCGGCTCGGAAGCATTGATCATATCTGCCAAGGTTGTCAAAGCTTTCGCTGTATCTCCTATTCTGATTGCTGCTGCTAATTGTAAACTATTTTGGGTAGTATTTCTTACTAACTTGGTAACAGTATCTACGTCTAAAGGCTTATTGCTACCGTGAGCATATAACCGTAATTTCTCTATTTCATTGTAGAGCAATCGCGTATCATTTCCGACGGATTCTGCCAACAGTTGGGCAGTATTGGCAGTCAGTTTTACGCCCACAGTCTGGGCTACTTGATTAACAGATTGCACTAGTAATTCGGTTTTCCAAGGGGGAATGAGGGGAAATTCTCGGAATTCGGTAGCAAATTGTTTTAACAATTTCGTGGATTTGAGGCGTTCATCTGGCTTGTTGCGGCTAGTGAGTAATAAAAATGAGTTTTCGGGAATGACAGATAGCGATCGCACCAATTCCCCTAAGACATTCTCTGGACAGTGCTGATACAGGGTTGTATTTATCAGCCATACCAAGCGCCCACCAGCGCCAAAAGTGGGTGTCATCACCTGATTTAACCCCTGGATAGCAGCATCAGGTTGATCTGGGGTGAATGCAGTGTAATTAAAACTTATCCAATTGGGATCGAGAACGCGATCGCGCAAAACAGCGATCGCCTTTTCCATCGCAAAATCATCTTCACCCCAGTAAACATAGATTGGCATAGATAAACCTCATTGGGCATGGAGAATGGTGCATTGGAGAAGAATTCTTAAAACTCCTACCTCCTAACTGCTAACTTCCTCAGCCCCAAAAACTAAATACTTTTAAAATCATTCTCTTATTCGGGGTAATTTTCCCTAAAATCTATCAAGTGAGAGCGTGAGGCTATGAAGATTGGACGACAACTATCAAACTTACTTAAATCGGTTAGCACGACTGACGCTGCCAGAAGCCTACAGATCCCAAGCCCAGCATATTCAGGAATCTTCTAAATTTCAGCTAAATTCTGGCTTGAGAGAAGCAGCGTCTTTTCCTGGGTATACGCTAATTACAACGCCTGCGGCAGAAGAAGAATCAGAAAATTCTGCTTTCTATGCCAAATTACAGACTTACCAACAGGAACTTTTGCAGTTGCCTGTAAACCGTAATTTGATTATACCTGTACCTCCTGCTAGCTTCCATGTAACTTTAGCGGATTTAATTTGGGATCATGCTTACCTTGATGCCCGCGAAAAGAATCCAAAATTTGACGAGGAGTTACCCTCTTGTTTAGCCGAAATGTTTCAGCAATATCAACAATTGATGACAAATAGGAGTCATCCGATTAAATGGCAAATGCTGGGACTGATACTAATGCCAAGAGCTATAGCTGTTTGCTTAGTACCTCAAGATGAAAGCTGCTATGAGGAAATTATTAAATTCCGCCGAACAATTTATCAAAATCCCAAGTTGATTGCCTTGGGTATTGAGCAGCATTATCATTTCACTGCCCATGTTACATTAGCCTATTTTGGGGAGGTTTCATCTGACTTAGACCGCACAAGTTTCAGCACAAATCTTTCGGAATTGAATGAAAAATGGCTGTTTAATTTGCCAGAATTTTCGATCAATCGTGTCGAATTGCGAAAATTTGACAACATGACACACTATTATCGTGAACCAGACTGGCCGATTTTAGATTTTTAAGCCATTAGTTAGTAGTTAGTAGCCAGTAGTTTCCACTCATTGGCAACTGACTACTGATTATCGAACAGAATCCAGGAGTCAGGAGTCAGAATGGGCTAAACGCCCCGCTACCGCTAACAGAATGAATTTTGTACGACTGTCCGATAAGCCTTTGGCATGGCTACGCTATCGAGCGTCTTGATTCTGACTCCTGAATTCTGACTTCTGAATTCTTCTTCAAGATTTTGTCTTTTAAGTAAACTTAACTTTTTACCAATGCTGTAAATAAAATTTCTCACCTAAAATTTAGGCTCTTGATATACGAGATAAACAGCTTCTAAAAATACATCAGGTGTAACAGCTTCTGGCAAGCTTTCTAAATTAATAATAGCTACTACTTGCTCGGCTAACTTTAGAGATAGTGAGGCTCTTGCCTTTAATGACATTGCAGCCCGTCGCTGCAAATATTCACGAATAACTGCAAAATCATCGGGCAATAATTTCGATAAATCGGCGATTTGGATTAACTGTTCATAAAGTTCCTTTGCCTGTTCTGAAATTGTCAATGTCGCAGATGCAATGGGTGTTTCAGCTTGAATTACAATTGTACCGGCAGCCAAATCACCTAAACGCTTTTCGCGACTACCCAACATAATTAAAAAAGCGCCAATAAATAAAGTCTCATCAAAGGGTCGCAGTAGGGCACGGAGAGTTGCTTGTTGTAACCCAATGAGCCTGCCATCATCTCGAACTACGCGAATTTTAGCAACCCGTTTACCAGGAGTTTGCCCAAACCATAAGGTTTCAAAAAATACAAAATAGCTGATGTAAATTGCAAAGGCAATAATGAAGAAAATTGCTAACAACCAAATGTCTAAATTTGGTAAACTCGTAAAAAAGTCTTCCAAAAAATTTACCAGCTGCGTTGAAAAGATAGTCCAGGTAAAGACAAACAAAAGCAAAGTCATACCCAACACTGTATAGTCAATCAGCAGTGCTAAAGCTCGATTACCAATTCCCGCTAAAGTAAATTCCAACTCTACACTTTCTGGAGTCTGGAATGTGATGCGATTAAAAAAGCGCATATTTTAACCAATTGAAAATTAATAGAGTTGAATTAAATCGTTAAGTTAACGAAAATCTTGTGTAGGAGGTTGTCTTAACTGCAAACCCAGACCTTCACGCCGAGTCCGCAAGTCCAAGTATAAAACAGCTTTTAGTGCTTGCCAGAACGGCATTATCAAAACTCCACCTACTAAGCTGCCAATCACAGAAATAAAATACACAATTCCGTAGATGACAGTACCAGGCTCAAGCTTGATGAGGAATAAGCTAGGTATATAGTTTAATACAAACACTAATGGCAGTGTAACGAAAAAAGCAACTAAAACAACGCCCTGAATGCGAAGTACTGAGGCTTTAGTTAACTCCCAACTTCTAGCAACACTTTCGCCACCATTAACATTTTCTTCAACTGCTAGCGGTACCTCAGCTACTATCCAACGAGAGTAGAACCAGGTTAGTCCCAACAGTAAAATAATTACCATTAAAATTATTGTCAATGTGGTTGTGACTATAACACCCGCAGTACCTAATATCCCTCCTAATAACGCTACCAGCAAAGCAGATAGAATACCACCTGCGATCGCCAATCCAAAATAAACTACCAGCAAAGATATTGCTACCTGAAATCCAACTCTTAAAAATGACCAGAGACGCGGATTAACATGGCTGCTGGCAGTTTGAACATCTTCAGGGTGGTAAATCAATTCTCCAAAAGCCAAGCGTGAAATTAGTCCAGAGATGGCTGCATATTTTGCCCAGCCATAAATCGGAACGATAACCCACAAGTGAGCGATCGCAGCCAGTTTCAGATAAGTCTTAAGATGAGAACGATATAATCGCACCGCAGCACTGACAACATTTCCTACACTCAGTGGTTGTATCTGGCCGGAAGATCCAAAATTTTCAGACATAATGGCAAATTTCCCTTGAAACTACGGAGATCAATTTGAGGCTATCTTAAGCTAAGTTAAACTCAGTGTTCCCAAAATTCATGAATATTCAACGTTGGATTGCGCGACGAGAATCAAATTGGCAACGTCTGGATGCCTTATTAAAGCAGATAGAAAAAAGAGGATTAAAGTCTCTAAGGGCAGCAGAAATTAGAGAGTTAGCGAGTTTATATCGTTCAGTGGCAGCAGATTTGGCTCGTGCCCGTACCCAGCAAATCGGCAATACTTTGATACAAAGTTTACAATCTTTAACAACTCGTGCCTATACGCAGATTTACCAAGGTTCGCGGCGACAGGAATGGCAGGCAATCCTAGAATTTTACAAATGGGGATTACCAGATGTAGTCCAGAAAACATTTGCATATATTGCTTTAGCCACGGCACTGTTCATACTGGGGGCACTAGTGGCTTGGTGGTATTCTTGGCAAAACCCCAGCTTTATGACTTTGATCGTACCTGAAAGTTTGATTACCAAGGTGCGAGATGATCATAAATTATGGATGGGGTCAATTGTCGGTGTTGAACCTCTGGCATCCAGCAGTATCACGATCAATAATCTGTCAGTATCCTTTGGTGCTGTTGCCGGTGGCATCACTGTCGGACTATATACAGCCTATTTGATGATTTTTAATGGCTTATTAATTGGTGCTGTTGGCACTTTAGTTGGTCAAAATAATCTGGCTTATCCTTTTTGGGCCTTTGTGTTTCCACATGGTTCTTTGGAATTACCCGCAATCTTTTTTGCTGGGGGTGCAGGATTTTTATTAGCAAGAGCAATTTTATTTCCTGGTAAATATCGCCGTGGGGATGCACTGAAATTTTATGGTTCTCAGGCGGTGCAGCTATTATTTGGCATTGTACCAATGTTGATTATTGCTGGTACGATCGAAGGCTTTTTTTCACCTAATCCGAGCATACCTGATGTAATTAAATATTTGGCAGGAATGGGATTATTTATATTTTTTGTAATGTATTGTATACGCAAGAAAGCATGAAATAATTTAGATATTGACGAATTGGTAAATTGAAAAATATTTTAGAATAAGGTAAATACTAACGATGTCACAAAGTATTATAAGTTGAAGCTAGGATAATCATGGTACAAATATCACATAAAATATTGACCCTAGAAGAGTTTATCGCACTACCAGAAACTAAACCGTATTGCGAATACATTAATGGGAAAATCATTCCAAAACCGATGCCTCAAGGAAAACATAGCACTATTCAAGGAGAACTCTGTGCCACAATCAATTCTGTTATCAAAGTCCAAAAAATGGGTTGGGCTTTTCCAGAATTGCGTTGCACTTTTGCAGGACGTTCTATAGTTCCCGATGTCGCTGTATTTTCTTTGGCAAGGCTTCCCGTAGATGAAAATGGTGATATTGCCAATACATTTACTGTAGCACCCGACTGGATAATCGAAATTCTCTCCCCTGAACAAAGCCATACAAAAGTTACAAAAAAAATCTTACACGCTCTCAATCACGGAACTCAAATGGGTTGGTTAATTGACCCTGATGAGCGGTTCATTGCTGTTTATCCTGCGGGACAACAACCTTTACCTTTTGAGGAAATTGAGTCTGTTTTACCAGTGCCAGAATTCTGTCAGGGTTTACAGTTGACGGTAGGTGATATTTTTGGCTGGTTAAAGGTGACTGCGTAACAAATATTTCGTTCAAGCCAACCTACGATTCTTGCACTGAAAATATACCAAAACGCATCATCACCGAACTAACCGATAAACACAGATAGTTATCCATTTTCTAGCAAAGTTTTATTTTTTAAATTTAGTGATTTACTCATTTTTAATTATTTAAATTAAATTTAAGTTTTTATTGGCATCTTTTTACTAACTAATCTAATCAATCAAATATCAACAAGTAAAAAATATTTTAAATTAAGATTTAAACGCATCTTAATTTTTTGTTTATCAATTGTTAAAGAAAATTTAACCATAACAAATGTAACTTGATTAAGGCTGGAATTACAGCAGGAAGATATTCCTTTAATCAGAGGTAATATGATTTTTTCGACCACCACCTTGAATCGTGTCGTTGCTACTTCATTGGTGACAACTTCTGTTGCACTTAGTCCATTTTTTGGTGCGATCGCACAAGCTGAAACTCTCAATGGTGCAGGAGCAACTTTTCCGGCTCCGCTTTACGAACGGTATGCTCGTGAAGTGAAGAAGAAATATCCAGACTTGAAAATTAACTATCAAGCAATTGGTAGTGGCGGCGGTATTCGTCAAGTCATCGCTGGAACCGTTGACTTTGGTGGTAGTGATGCTGCAATGAAAGATGATGAAATTGCTAAAGTCAAGAATGGTGCAATCTTAGTGCCTACAGCAGGCGGTGCTGTTTCTGTTGTTTACAATCTTCCGGGCGTTAATAACCTCAAATTATCCCGCGCTACACTACCAGCAATTTATTCAGGTCAAATTACCAAATGGGATGACGCAAAAATTAAAGCTGATAATCCAGGTGCTAATCTACCAAATCAAACAATTAAATTTGCTGTTCGTGCCGATGGTAGCGGTACAACTTTCATTTTTACTAATCACTTGAGTGCCATCAGTGGCTATTTTAAAGGCAGAGTTGGAGCTAACACAGCTCCAAAATGGAATTTGCCAAATGTCCTCAAAGGCAAAGGGAATCCAGGCGTAGCTGCTATAGTAGCTCGGACTCCTGGTTCTATCGGTTATGTAGAATATAGCTACGCTGTCCAAAACAACCTCAAATCAGCACTGGTACAAAATAAGAAAGGAGAATTTGTTGCTCCTTCTTTACAATCTGCAAATGCAGCTTTAGCAACTGTTACTTTCCCAGACAACTACCGTGTTTTTGTAGGAGATCCAGGACAAGGTTATCCCATTGTTGGTCTTACTTGGATGATGGTTTACAAACAGTATGCTAATGCTGCTAAAGCTGATGCAATTAAGAAATGGATTAATTGGGTATTGAAGGACGGTCAACAGTATAACGATGACCTCAACTACACCAAAATTCCATCTGATGTAGCAAATCGAGTACTTCAAACAGTGAATAGCTCTGTCAAACCTTAACTTGCGATCTTTAGGACTTACGTAGAAAATTTCCCCCAACCCACTTAAAAAGCAATACGTTTGGGTTAATAAAAATTGTAGGTTGGGTGAAGCAAAGCGCAACTCAACAAAGCTATGAAAATGTTGGGTTTCGTTCCTCAACCCAACTTACACAACTTTAGAACTTACGTAGAAAATATCCCCCAACCCACTTAAAAAAGGGGATTTTAATGTTCTCCCTTAAAAAGAGGGAATAGGGGGATTATCTCAATAATTTCCTCTCCTACGAAAGTAAGTTAATAACTCGTTCTAGTAATCAAAAATCTATTTTATTGATTTGTAATGGCAAATTCATCAGATGATTCAAATCTAGGCGATGAAAGTTTCAATCTAACAGGTGTCAGTGGTGCAAATTTCTGGTTTGACCAAGGTTTTACACGGCTAGTATACTTTTTTGCCGTGATTACTGTTGCAGTGTTATTTTTGATGAGTTGGGTAATTTTATCAGAAGCTCTACCAGCCATCAAACAATTTGGACTGGGGTTTTTGTGGGGAAAAGATTGGGATACAGGTAATCAGATTTTTGGTGCATTACCCTATATTTATGGAACTTTGGTAAGTAGTGCGATCGCTATTTTATTTGCTGTCCCAGTGGGAATGGCAGTAGCCTTAGTCACTAGTGAAAATTTCTTACCTACATCGCTGCGAACCATCCTAGCATTTGTTGTGGAATTAATTGCAGCAATTCCCAGTGTAATTATTGGTCTATGGGGAATTTTTGTCTTTATTCCTGTTCTAGAACCTCTACAAAAGTGGCTAGCCAGCACTTTTAAATGGATACCACTGTTTAATACAGAAGATCCTTCTGGGACTAATATGTTGACTGCTGGAGTTATTCTAGCCATCATGATTTTGCCCACAATGGCAGCAATTAGTCGTGATGTCTTAATGGCTATCCCTAAAGAATTACGTAGTGCATCTATGGCTTTGGGTGGCACTCGTTGGGAAACAATTTTTCGAGTCTTGTTACCATCGGGATTTTCTGGAATTGTGAGTGCAGCCATGCTTGCTTTAGGACGTGCTTTGGGTGAAACAATGGCTGTCACTATGGTAATTGGTAACTCTGCTCAAATCAGCGCTTCTTTACTCGATCCAGCTTATACAATTCCCTCTGTATTAGCTAATGAATTTGCTGAAGCTGAACCGGGATTACATATAGGTGCTTTAAGCTATTTAGGATTGATTTTGTTTGGGTTGACTCTAGCTGTAAATATTGGCGCTGTGCTATTGGTAAAGTGGGTTGGTAGGAAAAACAAATGATACTTTTTTATCAATGTAGCAAGACGTTTATCAATCAAAACTTGTAAAAATTATGAGTGGTTACATCCAGTCAGAAAGGGATGAATCTTTGGTAGCAGAATTATGCAGTCCTCTGCCAACAGAGCGGTTAATATTTACTTATGCAATGAATGCGATCGCCTTTGGTTTTACAGGTCTAGCACTCATTCCTTTGTTATCAATTTTGTGGGAAATTTTCATCCGGGGAATATCTGGACTCAAATCAGAAATGTTTGTCAAAGCAGTGATTGATAATGGCTTTGGCAATGCCATTTTAGGAACCATAATCATGGTGATCATTGGTGCTACTTTAAGCATTCCCACAGGGATTATGACAGGAATTTTCTTAGCAGAATTTGGACAAAGCAACACAATTGCTAGCCTTGTTCGTTTTATCACCAGCATTCTTACAGGCGTGCCTTCAATTGTTGTAGGTGTATTCGCTTATGGTGTAATAGTTTTAGTAACTAAAGGATTTAGTGCGATCGCAGGTGGTTTTGCTTTAGCCGTGATTATGCTACCTGTGATTATACTGACAACAGAAGAATCCTTAAAACTGATTCCTGCATCTCAACGCCTCGCTTCTGCTGCTTTAGGTGGAACTCGCTTCCAAACTACTTTTCGCATTGTTGTCACTACTGCAATCCCCGGAATTACTACAGGTATTTTATTAGCTGTAGCTCGTGCTGCTGGTGAAACAGCGCCCTTAATTTTTACCGCTTTATTTAGTCTAGATTGGTCAGAAGGATTGTTAAGTCCAACAGCTTCTTTACCAGTATTGATTTTTAACCTCTACAACGACCCCGACCCAGAAAAAAGCCAATTGGTATGGACTACTTCTATAGTTTTACTCGGCTTAATTTTATGTGTCAGCATTATTTCTCGCTTAGTTATTAGACAGAGAAGAATAAAATGAGCAGAATACAGAATTCAGAAGTCAGAATTAATTAGTAGAGGATTTCGATTGGCTACTAATTTAAAACTATTAAATAGTAATATTAGAAAATTAAAATATATTTGATTGTCTCCCATTACTATTATATAATTTCGTCTTAATCCTGACTCCTGAATTCTGTTTTTATAATTTTTATTTCGCACCTTAATCAAGCATGAGTAACCTAATTCCAGCTATCAAAGTTAAAAATATTAGCTTTTACTATGGCACAACAAAAGCAATTGAAAGGGTATCAATAGATATTTATCAAAAACAAGTAACCGCAATTATTGGCCCTAGTGGTTGTGGTAAATCTACCTTCATAAAAATTCTTAATCGCATTAGCGAATTAGAAGGGCCTGTGAAAGTTGAAGGATATGTAGAATTTTTTGGTCAGAATATTTACGATCCTCGTGTCAACATCAATCGATTACGCCGCCAAATTGGTATGGTGTTTCAAAAACCGAATCCTTTTCCGATAAGCATTTACGAAAATGTTGCCTATGGTATGAGAATAGCAGGTAGGAATTCAAAATTAGAATTAGATGAAATTGTTGAATCTGCCCTTAAAAGCGCTGCTCTTTGGGATGAAGTGAAAGATAAGCTCGATAAATCAGCTTTAGGGCTTTCTGGTGGTCAACAACAAAGATTATGTATTGCCCGCGCTTTAGCAGTCAAGCCGAAAGTTCTGCTGATGGATGAGCCTTGCTCGGCTCTTGACCCCATTGCCACCATGAAAGTTGAGGAACTCCTTCATAGCTTACAGTCTGAGTTGACAATTGCGATCGTTACCCACAATATGCAGCAAGCCGCGCGCGTTTCTGATTTTACGGCTTTCTTTAGCACCGACGAAAGTCGCATTGGTCAAATGATTGAATTTGGCGCTACAGAGCAAATCTTTAACAATCCACTAGACCCTCGCACCCGCGATTACATTTCAGGGCGTTTCGGTTAAGCTATGTTCTAGCGTGACTTATTGATTTTTGTCGAACCTCGCGCTAGAAGATACTCATAAAGTGTAGTTTAAAAAAGTTACTAATTTATCTTGATAAATAAACTAACTCTTCACCATACATGAAGGGTATGTGATATTGATATAGAACTCATATTTGATTTTAAAAAAAACTCTGTACAACTCAAAAAGCCTTCTTTCCTATTGCCTCTTGCCAACCCACACAAGTAAGTATGGCTACACCACGCCGCGCGAACAAAAATCAAAGCGGATTTCTATATAGCTATTTTAAATCGAACCAGACCACATCCTTTCTCATAACAAAGGATGATACGTCAATTAAGGGGGAAAAGATAGGTATAAAAAGTCTATAAAAGATAATTTTTGGAACACAGTCTTAATATGAATATCTGATAACAGTTTATCTGCTGGATGACTACAGCATAACTACGTAATTTCCATGTATATCTCCTTTTAGGAGTAACATAGTGAAACAGCTGTGCTGATTTGTACTGTTTTACTTAGTTAAGTTTTGTTTTACACGTTTTGGCAATATGAGTAAACTAATTCCAGCCATCAGAGTCAAAAACTTCAGCTTCTCTTACGACACTCAAAAGATAGTTGAAGGCGTGTCAATGGATATTTACCAAAACCAAATCACGGCAATTATTGGTTCTAGCGGTTGTGGCAAGTCTACTTTTATTAAATCGTTAAATCGCATGAGTGAATTAGAAGGAGAAGTGAAGGTTGAAGGAAAAGTAGAATTTTTTGGCCAGAGTATTTATGAGCGTCGGGTCAATATCAATCGCTTACGTCGCCAAGTTAGTATGGTTTTTCCCAAGCCAAATCTTTTTCCTATGAGTGTTTACGATAATGTTGCTTATGGAGTGAAATTGATTGGATGGCATCCGAAAGTAGAATTAGATGGGATTGTTGAATCTGCCATCAAAGCTGCTGAACTTTGGGATGAAGTGAAGAATAAGTTGCACAAGTCTGCTTTAGAACTTTCTGGTGGTCAACAACAAAGATTATGTATTGCTCGGGCTTTAGCAGTCAAACCAAATGTTTTGTTGATGGATGAGCCTTGTTCAGGTCTTGATCCTGCCGCTAGCATGAAAATTGAGCATTTGATCCATAACTTGCGTTCTGAGTTAACAATTGTAATTGTTACTCACAATATGCATCAAGTTACTCGCCTATCTGATTTTACGGCTTTCTTTCATAGTAATGAAAATCGTATTACCCAAATGGTTGAATTTGGTACTACAAATAAAATTTTTACTAATCCCGTAGATTCTCGTACCCGTGACTACGTTTTCGCCCGCGTCAGTTGAAGCGTTTCTTAAAATCTAACTATTCAGAGGGCTATGACATAGTGCAGGCGGAAATTAAGGTTGAATTTAATTTCTGCTTACTTTGAGTTCTTCTTGTGTTGGGCAATGCAGACTGACATTGACAGTCTTTTTTTATACTATATACTTAAATAAAAGTATCTGCCTAGACCACCTGAATCATAAGATGAAATGTCCTCTGTGCGAATCTACTTCATATTATAAAAATGGTCGTAGCAATGACCAGCAGAATTACCTCTGCAAAAATTGTGGTAAACAATTCTTTGAGCCTGCATTACTTTGTTCCCTGGAAATGGACTTGCTTGCTAACAGCAATGGACATACTAAAGTATCTATGGCTGATGCGTCAGAACTTTCTTTAGTAAAAAACCTACCAGAAGAAAAAATCATAGAGCAAGGTCTTGGCTCTTTTAATTTTATATTAGCTGAAGAACTGCTGCAAACTATATTATCGCCTGATTGCTTAGAATCTGCTGTGTTCAGCCAATCGCTCTTAAGAATTCAGCAAGAAAATGAAATTAGACATAAGTTAGAAACAGGAATCTCTCTTCTCCTTTTGGATGCAGAAAACTTAAAATTAGATATTAATTCAGAATTATTTTTAGCCAGTATATGTAAATCTCCTCTCCAAGTTAAAATTGCATTTGCTAACTGGAAAAATCCCAATATTGGGAAGCAAGATATTGAACTATATAACCGTGGCTATCAACTTGTCCATGTACCCGAAGGTAAAAATAGTGCTGATGCAAAAATGATTGCATTCGGTGCTTCTATCTTACGCTCTTATCCAACAGTTAAAGAAATATTAGTCTGTTCTAGCGATGGAATTTTAAACCATCTTTGTAACGAACTCCAAAATCAAGGATTAATTGTCTATTGGGTACGTAGACAAGGGCAAAATTTGCATATAGACAACCGGAATACTGGCAAAATAACTTATTATTCTTTGTCAATGGCAACAGAAGTTCCATCTTTTGAAAAAGTGATTGAGCCAATTCAAGATTTAATTAAAACTGAAGACGAATCAATCAATGCTAAATTAAACAGTTTAGTGGATGTTGCAACTTCATTTCAAGAAAGATGCGAGATCAATATTAAACATAATTTAAATCAGCCAGAAGAAGAGAAGCCAATATCTGTTGTAGATAACTCATTTACTGAATCTATTAAATGCCAAGCGAAACAAGAAGAATTTACAGAAATTTCTAATCGAGAAATATTAGATAAATTACTATTTAAAATTATTCAAGATATACATATAAATTCTCCCCAAACTAAGTTATCTGTGTCTAAGCTAGGTACAGAGATCCGGAAAATAACCGGAGAATCTCCTAATTCAATTATTAAAAAATTAAAGTTAGGTTCCAATTTTACTAAATATCTAGAATCGTCTCCCACATTTACATTAAAAGCTAGTGGCAAAGAATATGAGGTAACAGCACTATTGCGCGAGTAGATGCTTTCTGGATGTTTACGTACAACCTGAGCCTATAATTCAGTATTATGTAAAAAGATGTAAAGAAATATAAATATTGCAATGCAGGATAAAGTTGTCGTTATTATCGGTGCTACTGGTGGTATTGGTTCAGCTTTAACACATAAACTTGCACCCACCGGAGTCCGGTTGGTGTTGGCTGCGAGGGATGCAGCTCGTTTAACAACACTGGCTACTGATTTACCAGGGGAAGTTTTGACCGTTCCCACTGATATTACTGACCCCCAACAAGTAGATATTTTGATAGAAAAGACCATCGCTAAGTTTGGTCAAATCGATATTTTAGTGAATGCAGCCGGTATAGGTATACTCAAGCCTTACAACAGCCTGGAACCTGCTGATTTAGACAAGATGCTAGATGTTAACTTAAAAGGCAGCTTTTATACTACCCAGGCGGCTGCTGAAGAGATGCAAAAGCGCAAGTCTGGTCACATCTGTAATGTGGTAGGAATTCTCGGCAAGCATTCGATGGGGATGGCAGCAGCTTATTCTGCTTCTAAATTTGGTGTTGTGGGTTTTAGCAAGTGCATGGCAGAGGAACTCAAGCGTTTTGGTATCAAGTTCACGCTATTCTACTTTGGTGGGGTAGATTCTCCTTTCTGGGATAATGTCAACCTAAAAGTAGACCGGAAAAAAATGCTCAGTCCTGAAACTGCTGCCAATGCGATTTTCTTTGCCCTTTCCGCAGAACCGCAAGCTGTGCCAATGGAAATTAATATTCAACCTGATAGTCATCTGTTCTTTTAGAGTGGGAGTTCGCCTAAATAATTCCTGCTTAGGAAGGACATGAAAATCTAGCAAAAGAGGCAAAATTTACAGATATATAAGCTGTTATGCTGGATTTTCAATATATATGAAAATTGATCACGTTCATTTCTATGTAGAAGATGCCAAAATGTGGCGGGATTGGTTTGTACACCATCTTGGTTTTCAATCAGTAGCCGATCGCAACAGTTCGTTTCACACTTGTACAGAAGTGGTTAAAAGTGGTGCTGTCTGCTTTTTTCTATCTTCACCACTGTTACCCACAAGTCCAGTAGCGGAGTTTTTGCGTAAATATCCACCTGGTGTAGCAGATGTCGCTTTTGCCGTGGAAGATGTAGAAGCTGCGATCGCACAAGCTCAAAAACATGGTGCTAAAATCCTACAACCCATCCAAGAACGCCAGGTAGGTAGGGCTTTTCTCAAGTGTGGCAAAATTGCCGCCTGGGGTGGACTAACTCATACATTAATAGAAAGGTCATTTGTCAGCAGTCATTCGTCATTGGTTTTTGACAAAGGACAAATCACAAATGACAACACTTTTGCCGCCATCGATCATATTGTGTTAAACGTGGCAGTTGGTGAATTGGATCGTGCTGTCGCTTGGTACGAAAAAATCCTAGATTTTCAACCCCAGCAAGCATTTAAAATTAAAACCAATCGTTCTGCTTTACACAGCCAGGTAATGGTTTCACATAACGGCAGTGTTCAACTGCCAATTAATGAACCAGCTTCCAAAAATTCCCAAATTCAGGAATTTTTAGATGTTAATCGGGGGGCAGGTATTCAACATATTGCCTTACGGACAACTAATCTGGTGAGTGCGATCGCTAAATTTCGTGCCAGTGGTTTACCTTTACTCTCAGTACCCCAAACCTACTATTCACAACTAAAACAGCGTTCAGGACTCACCCTATCACCTCTAGAACTAGAAGCGATCGCTCAACAGGAAATTCTGGTGGACTGGCAAGAATATACTCCCGTAGGGACACAACAAACTGCGCCTTTATTACTACAAATTTTCACCCAGCCTATTTTTGAACAGCCGACATTTTTCTTTGAGTTTATTGAACGCCGTTTCCAAGCTCAAGGTTTTGGTGAAGGTAACTTTCGCGCTTTATTTGAAGCCATTGAAAGCGAACAAATCAAACGTGGTACCCTGCAATAATGCTTGAGTACAAAATATCAATTGAAATTCAGCCAGACTTGATAGGCTCAAAAAATAGCCATATATCTGAGATAATTTTAATAAAAATTAACTTTTTCCGCCGATGCTAAGACTGATTACTGACTTCGACGGCCCAATTATTGATGTTTCCGAACGGTACTACCGTGTTTATCAATTTTGCTTAGATAAAACCCGTCGCCCAGATCAAGTAGTGCAAGAACTTCCGAAAGCGGAATTTTGGCAGTTAAAGCGATCGCGCGTTCCTGAAAAACAAATCGCCTTAAATTCTGGTTTAGACGAAGCCCAAGCCCAAGAATTTGCCCAGTTGCGGCGGCAAACTGTGCATACAGAAGCTTATTTCAACTATGACACTCTCGCGCCTGGTGCTGTGGATGCACTGTTAAAAATTCAAGAAGCGGGAATTGATTTGGCAGTTATGACCATGCGCCGAGTTCGAGAACTAGATTATGCTTTTAAAAAACACGATTTAGGGAGATTTTTCCCGGAAAATCGTTGTTATTGCCTGAGTAACGACTACGTTAAAACTCGTGATATTGAAGATAAGCCCTTGTTAATGGCTAGGGCATTAAAAGAACTACCTCCGGCTGCCGATACTTGGATGGTGGGAGATACGGAAGCCGACATCACCGCAGCTAAGAATTATGATATTAAGGTGATGGCTGTAGAATGTGGTATCCGCGATCGCACCCAATTGGAACTTTACCACCCCGATTTAATCGTTAAAGATTTCAGCACTGCTGTCGATTTAGTCTTAAAACCCAAACACCTTGTCTAGAAAGGCTCTGTAGCTCTAACAGATTGAATTAATCGTACATATTAAAGCAGGAGTCAGAATATGTATTCTGACTCCTGACTCTATATATTATTTGAGAAGAACACACATAAACCATGTATTCTTTATGGAAATTTGCTTACAGCTAGTGGTTTACCGTAGAAAACTACTAACCAACCACAACAATACAAACGTTACTACAGTAGAGAATTGATTCGTTCCCAGATTGGTGAATGGTGATATTTGTGGTAAGAGCCAGCTAGCAACTAGTCCCCCAGCGATTAAGCCAATGATTAAACTTATCAGGGTAAACAAAACTGCTCGGCCAAATTTGCCTTCTTTGCGATTGAGAAAGTAAATACTGGTGCCTACCCCAACCACCAATGCTAACTGCAAAATCTGCTCGCCTCCCTCTGGGTAAAACAAGCTGATAGAACTCAAACCAAGAAACCAAGCTCCTGGTAAAAGTATATCCGCAGGTGTTGGCTGATCCAGCATCCGTTGCAGCCATGCAGGTGACTGCTCACGAGGCGTTGGACTTTCTTTAGGAGGTGATTGCACTCGCAACTCTGGAAACCGGATGCGCTCAGGAACTTTAATTTTACCTTCCTGGCGCATCCGTAAGCGATCCATTAAAATCGCATCGTAAGCCGCTTCAATTACTTCTAAATGCTTGGCATCGCCACTATGTTGCTCGAATAGGCGATTACGAGCATCCTGAATTTCATCGAAGCTAGCCTCTTCTGATACCCCAAGTTTTTCGTAGGGATTTTGATCGCTCATGGGAGTTTGTTACTTCAGCCTCAGTCAGCGGCAGTCTTTTGTCGAATAAAAAACAGTTTTAGGTTTTGTTTTAATCGAAACTAAAGTCTCGACCTACTTTTATGCCCTACCAGGATAGTAGCATGGGTTAGTTTGATTGACTTTGTAATTTCAACTATAGTCACTTTAACATATCGCTATAACTCCGTGTATACCCTCATGTCGTTGCTTAATTCTGGCTTTAATCTAGAATTTGAACGGAGAGTACCTAAAATCCAGAGTTTTTATGAAAAAATTAACTTTACTGCTTTCAATTTGGCAAAATTACTGTGCCCTAATAGAATTTTTTTAATTATACTGAATAATCGCTTGTGGTATATATCCGCATATCGATTTAAAATTGAAACGTTTTAAGTTGCCATCTAACTAAAACTATTACGGCTAAAGTCAGAACGCCTATCTACTGTGGCTAAAAGAAGTTTCGCGTTTTCATCGCCGACATTTCTGATTACAGTATTTATTTGTGAATGATCGGGATTCCCATACCGTAGCCATGTAGATTCTTAGTTAGTCCCAAAGTGGTAACTGCGTTTTTACGCAACCCCTCTTGTTAATCTTACGAATTTTTGTGCAAAGTAATGGTCATGGCTCCTGCCAAGATTCTTGTAGTTGACGACGATCCTGCGGTTCGGAATTTAATCCAACGCTTTTTGATTAAACAGAACTATCAGGTGGAGGCTGCCGAAGATGGAAAGACAGCCTTAGCTCTATTTGAGCAATTTAACCCTGATTTGGTGATTCTAGACGTGAATCTACCAGATGTAACGGGGTTTAACCTTTGCCAAGAGATGCAAAGTCGTAATGGTGTTTTTGTTCTGATGTTGACTAGCCGTGCTGACGAAGCTGACAAAATTCGCGGCTTTGCCAAAGGTGCTGACGACTATCTCACCAAGCCTTTTGGGTTGGGAGAGCTAGAAGTCAGAGTCGGAGCGATTTTGAGACGACAGCGAGTGATAACTACTGCCGAGCAGAAACGCTTGGTATTTGAAAAACTGATGATTGATCCGGTGCGACGGGAGGTAGCACTTAATAACCAAGCAGTACCCTTAACTGCGCTGGAATTTGACTTGTTGCATTTTTTAGCAAGTCATCCAGGCCGAGTTTGGCGACGGGCAGAACTAATCCAAGAGGTGTGGGACTATGAATATGTCGGCGACCAACGGGTTGTAGATGTACATATTGGTCAAATTCGCAAGAAGATTGAAATTGATGCTAGTCAGCCAGCATTAATTCAAACTGTACGTGGCGTAGGGTATAAGTTTGAATCTCCTGCTCACCCCCAACATTTGGAAGCCAAGTCCTGAGTCTATAGTCTAGAGTTTTTTAACTCTTGACTGTTGACTTATGGGGTAGTGATTAGTGAATTTCTTTAGCTTCAGTAAAAGACAAATTTAGACAATTAAACATAGATAGAATTGCTCAAATACTGACCAGACAGTTATTTGAAATGTTGGTTTATCAATTTAAAACAGTGGACAGTAAATAAAGTCCACTGAAAAATATTTCTTTGGATCTGACTGTTTTGGCAGATATGTGCTTAGGTCAAGTTTTTAGGGGCACATAGCTTGTCAATTTAACCTGAAATCGGCGCTTAGAAACCGCATCTACACGGGATACCTGCCTTTGCAGGTTTCACAACAAGGAGCTTAAGCCCCTTGTTTTTTCTTGCCCAGGCTCTAAGTTGACACTAATGTAAAAATAGGTATACGCAGTAGGAGCAATTCATGAATTGCCCTTGCTGCGTATAATTTTGAGCAAGTTATAGAGCAGAATCTACTGAATCCTTTTTATTAGACATCTCCAGAAATTAAATATGCGTTATCCAGAATCCTTTTAGAGACGTAGCACTGCTACGTCTCTACATTCATTTTCGGAGATGTCTATTGTAATATTTCCCCGATATGCTTAATCGCTATTGGATCAAATCCCATTTATGGGGCACGGTTTGCCGTGCCCAAATTTAGAGTATGAGCGAGAATAACGCCCGTACTTATGGAGTATCTAATAGATTAGCTGTTGCGGGTGAATCGATGCTGGGCGTTTCTACTGAGGAGTGGTGGAATAAAGTTTCCAGATAGACTCGGGCAGCCCGGCGATCGCTATCTCCATTTTGGAGTAAAAACAATGATAGTGCCGCCGTTAATACCCTATTTTCATCCCAATCAGGATGGGTTTCTAAGTAGTTTTTTAAGGATTCGTGGAGTGTTTCGGGAATTTCTGTAAAGATGCTAACCGTTGATTTCATGAGATTTTCCTCCTATGAGGATAATCAAGAGGGACAAGTTGCTTGCGGTGAAGCGGCTTATGGCTTCCTCACCACTCTTTTGCCATCCCGACAATCTACGCCCACATCTCAGGTAATATATTTTACACATTTGATGCCAACGGTTGAACGAATTACAAAAGCAAGCCGAATCATTGTGCGCCAAGAGGGGGTGGGTTTGTCAATGCTGCGAAATGTTAAAATCCAATGTATAAAAAATAAATACGAACGAAATAATCAGCATTAGAGGCTATTTTTCGTTACTTTACTTTATAAAAACTCAGTCCTTGAAGTTCTTCACCACTGTTAATTAACAATCCCCAGCCAGAGGGTAAGAAGCCCATTAGTTCGTAGTCAACCTGTGGAAAACTGCTAAAATCCCTGTGGAAACCCTGTGGAATGAGTGAGAAAAATAGCAGCCAATGATAAGAATTACAAAAATGTCACCAAACTATGACATCTAAACTCGTGAAATTAGCTTCTCAATCTCAGCTATCATCGTGGCTGCCTTCGATACATCCTCAAGTCTGGATTTTCGCAATTGGTAGATTTCTCTCGGAAGTTGGAACCGGCTGTACCCTGTTTTACGCCCCCATTTTTTTTGTCAATGAAGTTGGTTTATCCGCAACCAGTGTTGGGGTAGCCTTGGGTAGCGCCTCGATTTCCGGCATTGTGGGAAGGATTGTAGGTGGTTCTTTGGCTGATTCTGAACACTGGGGTCGCCGCCGCACTTTGTTGTTAGCGACGGCGATTTCAGCAATTGCTTCTCTGGTTTTAGCTGCAACCAATGATTTTACTATTTTGGTAATTGGTAGCTTGATTAGCGGTTTAGGGATAGGTTTCTATTGGCCGGCGGCTGAAGCTGTTGTTGCTGACGCTAGCCAGATTGACAATCGCCGCGAAACTTTTGCGATCGCACGACTGGCTGATAATCTGGGGTTAGCGATCGGAATTATGCTTGCGGGGTTTTTGATCGCCGTAATTGGGAGTTATCGATGGCTATTTATCATTGATGCCATCTCTTTTCTGATGTTTTTTGGGGTTGTCTATGTCGGAATTAGTGAAACTGAACAGCAGCAGATAGGGGAATCTGAAAAGACGGCACATTTTGCTTCTTGGATGGCAGTATTAAGCGATCGCCGTTTCCTGGTCTACATCGCAGTTAATATATTCTTTACAATCTATATTTCTCAAATCCATAGCACCCTGCCGCTTTACTTCAAAAACTTTGTGATCAAAAGTAGTACCGAAGGATTTGCTCAAACTACTATTAGCGTTCTATTTGCTTGGCATCTGGTGCTAGCTATCATTTGTCAGTTGCCTGTCACCAGTTTCTTAAAACGTTGTTCTCACACACTGGCACTCACCGTTTCCGCCATTCTTTGGGGAGTTGGTTTTGGACTCATTTGGGTAAGCGGTACTGCCCCATCTTATAATTTAGTTTGGGTAGCATTGGCATTGGGAGTATTTGCAGTTGCAATTGTTTCTTATACTCCATCTGCCGCCTCTTTAGTCACTGAGTTAGCCCCAGAAAATCAACGTGGCGTTTATTTCTCCGTCAATGCTGTATGTTGGGCTATTGGGTCTTTTATTGGTCATCCCTTGGGTGGATGGGCATTAGATCAACCGCCAATTATTACCAATACTTTCTGGCTAGGATTCCCCTTGAGTGTGCTGATTGTCGTGGTGATTTTACAGTATCTCAATCGAATTTTAGCTGATACCAATTCTGTATGAAGATGCGCTAAACCATATTTAAGTACAAGGAAGAAAAACGAACCGCATACTCCTAGGTCGATGCAACCTACGCGCAGGTCTCGTTAGAGAAGGACGCAAAGGACATAAAGAAAGAAGTTAAAAGTCCGGTTAATCACTTATGATTACCGCATCTGTGCAAAAATCGGAAAAGCCTCTTTCTCCCTGCCCCCTGCTCCCTTTCCTCCTCATTGGCGACGTTCTTGCAACTTACGATACACAGATTTTAAATCAACTTGATGATGAGCTAAGGCAACCAAAGTATGATATAGCAAATCAGCCACTTCACCTGCGATCGCATCTGCTTCATCATCCTTAAAGGCCATTACCACCTCGGCGGTTTCCTCACCGATCTTTTTCAATATTTTGTTATCGCCACCTGCGAATAACTTACAGGTATAAGAACTTTCTGTCGGATTATCGCGGCGATCGCATATTATTTGAAACAATTGCGACAACGTATCCCCTGGTGGTGGAACAATATTTCCTTCTATTTGGTGAAAGCAACTGCGTTCTCCAGTATGGCAAGCAACATCTCCTAATTGCTCTACCCCTATGAGTAGCGCATCACTATCACAGTCATAACGAATACTTTGCACTTTTTGAATATGTCCAGAAGTCGCCCCCTTGTGCCATAATTCTTGCCGGGAACGGCTCCAAAACCAAGTTTCTTCAGTTTCTAAAGTTTTTTGTAACGACTCCTGATTCATCCACGCCATCATTAGGACAGTACCATCCAAATAATCTTGGACAATTGCAGGCACTAAACCCCGTTCATCGTAGTGAATTTTTTCAACAGGGATGGCGTAATGTAGCGATCGCAAATCGTTAGAAGACATACCAGCTAGTTTGCTCTAATGAGAATAACTTATGGATTCACGATACCATTCTGAATAGAGCAACTGGTATGTTTTTTGAATTTAACTATCTTATCTAGCTCTAAACAAGAGCATTGTGTTCCATTGCAGACTGCATTTTTACAGCACTTAAAGCAACTTTATGAGCTTTTGATGCCTCACCATACCAATGGATGGCCGAGTTAAAAGCTGCTCGGTAAAGATCCTGGTATGCTTCAGATAATCGAGTTTGAATATCTAGAGGCAAGTCTTTGTTGGACTTGTATAACATATTGTTATTTTTTTGGTTCAGTTAATTCTATAGGATAGAAATTCTAAGCAATTTTTAACACTATCCTGAGATAGAGCTTTTTATTGTCCACTGTTAGGAGAGAACCTTGGTAAATACCACAATTAAAACAACAAAATCACAAGAGGTCTTCGCAGCTGCTCAAAACCTCATGCCCGGAGGAGTAAGTTCTCCAGTTCGTGCCTTTAAATCTGTAGGTGGACAACCCATCGTTTTTGATCGTGTTAAAGGCGCATATATTTGGGATGTAGATGGCAACCAATATATAGACTATGTAGGTACTTGGGGCCCAGCTATTTGCGGTCATGCTCATCCAGAAGTGATTGCAGCGTTGCATGAAGCTTTAGAAAAAGGCACCAGTTTCGGCGCTCCTTCAACTTTAGAAAATGTTTTGGCAGAAATGGTCATCGATGCCGTTCCCAGCATCGAAATGGTCAGATTTGTTAACTCTGGAACTGAAGCCTGTATGGGAGTTTTGCGGCTGATGCGGGCTTTCACCAACCGAGACAAAATCATCAAGTTTGAAGGTTGTTACCACGGACACGCCGATACCTTTCTCGTGAAGGCAGGTTCTGGTGTTGCCACACTTGGCTTACCAGACTCACCAGGAGTTCCGAAAGCGGCAACTAGCACTACTCTAACCGCACCTTACAATGACCTAGAATCCGTCAAAGCCTTGTTTGAAGAAAACCGCGACGAGATTGCTGGCGTTATTCTTGAGCCAGTTGTTGGTAATGCTGGATTTATTGCACCCGACGCAGGTTTCTTAGAAGGATTACGGGAACTCACTCACGAGTATGGAGCCTTATTGGTATTTGACGAAGTGATGACAGGCTTCCGCATTGCTTACGGTGGCGCTCAAGAAAAATTTGGCGTTACCCCCGATTTAACAACCTTGGGCAAGGTGATTGGTGGTGGTTTGCCAGTAGGAGCTTATGGCGGTCGCCGAGATATTATGTCAATGGTTGCCCCTGCTGGCCCCGTATATCAAGCTGGGACACTTTCTGGTAATCCCTTGGCGATGACTGCTGGTATTAAGACTTTAGAATTGCTGCAAAAGCCAGGTACTTACGATTATCTTGAGCGGATTACTAAAAAGCTAGCAGATGGTTTGCTGCAAATTGCTAAAGAAACTGGTCATGCAGCTTGCGGCGGTCAAATCAGTGCGATGTTTGGCTTATTCTTTACCTCTGGCCCAGTTCATAACTACGAAGACGCGAAAAAGTCTGATACAGCCAAATTCGGACGCTTCCATCGGGGTATGTTAGAACGTGGTGTTTACCTAGCACCCTCTCAATTTGAAGCTGGGTTTACGTCTTTTGCTCACACTGAAGAAGACATTGATCAAACTTTAGCAGTTGCACGGGATGTAATGTCTAGTCTGTAAGTTGTTAAGGGATTCCCAGATAAACAAGTATCCAGTTACCTCTCTCCTAGTTTGGAGAGAGGCTTTGAATCTTACTCCCCAACGCTAGAAGGGAAGGGGCTGGGGGTTAGGTCTGTATTCCATGTAATTGGGAACCGCGACAGTAGGGGATCAAAGAAATTTTTTAACGGGTCTGTACTCTACCGTTATCACTCAAATAAGGTCACACCTTTGTCATAATTTCGCAATGGCTTCGTCAATGCAGTATGCAATATTTAAACTGCATTAAGTATATTCATGTTAACAAGGCAAAATTAATTGCCTTTTATAGTTATCTAAATTCCCTTCATATCTCATAGTCTACGAAAACTAAGGTGCAAGAATGCTCTCACTTTCCTGGTGAGGGTTTTGTTTATAGATATTTAGATATCCGTAGAGTAAGGCATTTTTTCGGAGTCAGGGTTAGAGCTAACTTTAAAAGATATTACTAATCATGCTGTAGTTTGCATGACAAAGCTTATAAAATTGGAAAAAACTGCGAGAAGTATTGTGAAAAAATGGTTCTAGCCTTGAAGGAGCTATGAAGTGGAGGACAATAAGTCATTTTTTAGTGTGCAAAAAATATTAATAGCATTGCTTGTCTTGAGTACCACCACGATCATATTTATCAAGTCAAGATCATCTGAGGCCCAAAGTACAGAAAATATAAATGTAAACAACCTACCAGCCAAAGTTGGAGCCCAACAGCAGATTGAAGAATTAAAAGCAACGATGCTTAAAATTTGGCAACAACAAGCACAAATAAAGGGCCTTTCATATACTGTGCCACTAAGCTTTCAAGGAGCAATAGTTAGTGCGGCAAAACTTGCTCCCCAACAGAAAGTAATTGCTCTCACCTTTGATGATGGGCCATGGCCTGAAAGCACCGCCCAGGTACTAGATATTCTCAAAGAAAATCAAATCAAAGGGACATTTTTTGTCATTGGGCAGAATGTGAAAAATTATCCAGGCTTACTGAAGCGAGAAATTGCTGAGGGTCACGTAATTGGTAATCATACCTGGCATCATTGGTATCAGTTTTTGAATCCACAAGCAGCCGCTTATGAAATTGACCACACAGCAGACCAGATTTATCAAGTAACAGGGATTAAAACAAATCTATTTCGACCACCAGGGGGAATTATGCACAATGGAGTGGCTGATTACGCTAAAAATAGCAAATATGCCATCATCCTCTGGTCATCTGACTCTGTAGACTACTCACGTCCTGCTGTACCAAAGTTAATTAATAATGTGTTCAGAAGAGCCAAGCCAGGTGGAATTGTGTTGATGCATGATGGTGGTGGTAATCGCTCTAAAACTGTACAAGCTTTACCAGAAATTATTGCCAACTTTCGGAAACAGGGCTATAGCTTTGTTACTATCCCTGAACTTTTAGAAATGCAAGATAAGGATCAAAAGCTGATTACAAAACAAAACCAAAACCATTAGGTGGGCTTGCCAATTTAGCTCACCGTTATTACAATACAAAAAAACCGTCCAAAATTAACATTGAACGGAATTTTTATGTATTAATACTTTATTTCTACCTAATTCTGTTACTGATTGTACTAATACCTACAAGCTACAAGTCAGGAGGCAAAATTACCTGATCAATTGCGTGAATCACACCGTTGCTGCCTGTGATATCTGCTTGTGTAACCTTAGCATCATTGACAGTTACACCAGTAGAAGGATCAACTTTAACGTTGATTGCGCCACCTTCGAGGCTTTTAACTTCACCAGACTTCAAATCAGTGGACAATACCTTACCAGGTACTACATGGTAAGTTAAAATCTTGAGCAATACTTCTTTGTTGGCTGGGTTTAACAATTCTTTCAAAGCATCTGCTGGCAACTTAGCAAACGCGGCATCGGTGGGTGCAAAAATAGTTAAGTTATCTTTGCCTTGCAATGCTCCAGTCAACCCTGCTGCTTTCAAAGCCTTGGTTAAGGTTGTAAAAGAAGCGTTTGACTCTGCCAACGCTAATAGGTTTTTGCCTTGATTGTCACTTGCCCCTGGGCCTGGTGGAGTTGTAGTAGGTTTCTCACCGGGTTGAGTTTCCGGGGTAGTACCTGGCGTGGGGGGTTTTGGTTCAATAGGTGTAGCGCTACCGCCACGGTTATAAGGAGGCTCGTTGAAAATACTGGGTCTGGGATTGGTTACACTACCTTTCTGCGCTACTTGTTTGCGCTTAGTATTGCCCTTTTGTGTTTCGGAAGCAGCCTCAGTAGGTGTGTATTGAGCGTTTACTTGAAGGCGTTGACCCTTGTTATAGGGAGCTTCGTTGAAAATACTGGGGTTAGGATTTAATACCTCTTTGGCTTCAGATGGTAAAGTAATGAGAAGGCTTAAACTAGTGAATCCTGCTATGCCTGCCAACGTGGTCAGCAGTTTGCTGTTATTTGTCTTCATAAATTTTGTTTGTCTTTTTGTCCATACATTACATAAAGATTTATAACATTTTGCTATGCACAAAATCTAACCGAAGAGGGAAGTAAAATTTTTCCTCAGAAGAGTTTTTGCTAGTGAAGTAACATATATAACCTCGGATCAAGCTGATCGGTATGAAATATATCTACCACATATTTTATGTAATGAGTATATTTTCTCAGTCACACTGATAGAGAGTTAAAAAGCCTCACTTGGTGTAGCCTCAACTCTAAAAGAGTATGAAGAGCAACTAATGTAAAGAAAAATTACTTTAACTAAAGATACAATTGTAAAGTTTAAGAAGTTGACCAGTTATTAGGTATACAACATGCTGGAATTATACCAATGGGAACTATCTCAATACTCAGAGAAAGTGCGCCTAATTCTAGATTTTAAAGGACTAGATTACCGCAAAATAGAAGTTACGCCTGGGATTGGACAAGTAGAACTGTTCCGGCTGACTGGTCAGAAACAAGTCCCAGTATTAAAGGATCGGAATAAATATATTGCGGATTCTACGGAAATAGCTAAGTATTTAGACTTAGAGTATCCCGATCGCCCCATAATACCCCAAGATCCCAAAAAACGGGGTTTAACTTTATTGATAGAAGAATGGGCGGATGAATCTATAGGCATCAAAGGTAGGAAAGCCCTATTTGCAGCTGTAAGTCAAGATCAAAATTTCCGCAAGTCTTTATTACCCACCTCAACACCAGATATATTTAAAAGTCTGGTTGGAGGAGTACCTACTGACTTACTGACAGTGTTGGGTTTTGGGGTAGGTTATAGTCCAGATGTGATCCAGTCAGCGATCGCATCTTTAAAACAAGACTTGGAAGCGCTAACGTTATTATTGGCAGATAGTCCTTATTTAACAGGAGATGAGCCAACTTTAGCTGACTTAGCAGTAGCTGGCTTATCGATATTACTCAAGTTTCCCCCTGGCCCCTATTTGGATTTACCAGCTTCTATTAGAGGAAAAGGATTGCCAATCTTTTCAGAAAATATAGATTATGAACCATTCTTTACCTGGCGCGATCGCATTTACGCCCAATTCCGTAAACCATTAATCAGTACCACTTCAGCAGGGGGTGCGCCAACTTCGATTCAGATTGATTAGGGAATGGGTATTGGGCATGGGGAATGGGGCATTGGGAATTGGGCATGGGACATGGAGATTAGGAAGATTAGGGAGAATAATTAATGACTAGTGACAAATGACCAATGACCAATGACCAATGACAAATGACAAATGACAAATCAGATGAATTCGGGACAGCCATTAGGTTCGGTTATTCAAGGTTCTCTAACTGAAGGTTTAGAAGTACGATTGCATCCTGACATTTCTGTGGAAGATATGCGGGTTGGTAAGTTTCTTGTTGTGCAAGGGATGCGATCGCGCTTTTTTTGTATGCTGACAGATGTAGCATTAGGAGCTGCTAATGCCCGAATTATTGCTAATCCCCCCAGTTGGGAAGACACTTTTTTACGGGATGTTTTAGCCGGAAGTGGTACTTATGGCACTATCAACCTCGCGCCGATGTTGATGTTCACTCCCGAAGTGGAAGAATCTTTCTCCCCAACAAACGGCAAATCGGCAAATCCCTTTATCCCATCAGTAACCGGTTTGGCTTCCTTTGTGCCACAAACCAGCACGACGATGGAATTGTTGCCTGTTAAAACTATTCCTAGCCACTTTAGTCAAGTATACGAAGCCAGTGTTGACGACTTTCGCCGCGTGTTTGGCTGGGAAGATGACCCCCAAAGGCGCAATTTTTCCATAGGGAAACCTTTGGATATGGATGTACCCGTTTGTATCGATTTAAACCGCTTCGTGGAACGGAGTAATGGGGTTTTTGGGAAATCTGGTACTGGTAAATCCTTTCTAACTCGGCTACTTTTAGCAGGCGTTATCCGTAAAAATGCGGCAGTGAATTTGATTTTTGATATGCACTCTGAGTATGGCTGGGAAGCTGTCGCAGAAGGAAAGAACGTCAATACAGTTAAGGGATTAAAGCAACTTTTTCCAAGTAAGGTAGAAGTTTATACCCTTGACCCCGAATCAACAAAACGCCGGGGTGTGCGTGATGCTCAAGAACTTTATTTGAGTTACGAGCAAATAGAAGTTGAAGATATTAAGTTATGTAGTCGAGATTTAGGACTATCTGACGCAGCCCTAGATAACGCCAATATTCTATATAGTGAGTTTGGCAAGTCTTGGATTGTCCAACTGCTGAACATGACTAACGAAGAAATCGAGATGTTCTGCGACGAGAAACGCGGACACAAAGGCTCGATTATGGCATTGCAGCGCAAACTCTTGCGGATGGACAGCCTGAAGTATATGCGAGCAGTTTGCCCCCAGAATTACATTAGTAAAATTGTGCAATGTTTGGAATCTGGGAAGAATGTTGTGATAGAATTTGGTTCCCAGTCTAATATGCTCTCTTATATGTTGGTGACGAACATGATCACCCGACGTATCCACGAGCATTACGTCAAAAAAGCAGATAAATTTTTGCAAAGCAAAAACCCTTGCGATCGCCCCACGCCGTTGATGATTACCATTGAAGAGGCACACCGTTTTCTTGACCCGGCTATCGTACAAAGCACTATCTTTGGGACTATTGCCCGTGAGTTGCGGAAGTATTTTGTCACACTTTTGGTAGTTGATCAACGTCCATCAGGCATAGATAATGAAGTTATGTCCCAGATTGGAACTCGCATTACCGCTTTGCTTAATGACGAAAAAGACATTGACGCGATTTTTACGGGTGTATCTGGTGGTAGCGGACTGCGATCGGTACTGGCAAAGTTAGACTCTAAACAACAAGCTTTAATTTTGGGTCATGCCGTACCCATGCCCGTAGTAGTACGTACCCGTCCTTACGACGCAACTTTTTACGAAGAAATTGGTGAGCCAGCCTGGGAAGAAAAACCTGACGCGGAAGTATTTGCTGCTGCTGAACTCGCCAAAGCTGACCTGGGATTTTAAATAGTTATTTGTCATTGGTCATTGGTCATTGGTCATTTGTCCTACGGGAAGTCACTGATTAATCTACATCAAGATTAATCCCTTAGCGACCAATGCACAATTCCCAATTCGTAACATCCCTCCATCCTCACAAGAAATTAAGTTCGGTTATCCGGCTACTTTTTGGCAACAGAAGAGGGGTTTTTGAGGTCACTATAGATATAGTCAGTAATTTCAAGGAAGCCTAAATTTTTTTCCAAACGACCAATTTTGGATTACAATTGAAAGTTTTATCTTAAGATACTTTACTATCTGCCTGATTTATCGTACTATAAAACTAAGTGAACTCATACCGACTTCGGATTTACTCGTTACCTCAGTAACTACCTAAAGTAAGAATTCTCAAAAATAACCACTGTGCTAATAAGAGATTGAAAATTTAGGGAAGGTAGGGGAACCTATCTTAGGGGCTTAACGTCTTAAAAACGTCTATATCAATTGACAATTGTTTTTAGTAGCTCCTGATATTTCGTGATAGATTTACTACTTTTATCCATCCATTTTAGTAAGAAAACATACATTTTATTTACGGAGTAGAGGACAACGCACCAATGCCTACTGTCAATACCCAAACGGAAAATCTCAACACCAGATTCACGGCTGATATGGTGCGAACCTATCTGCGAGAAATTGGCCGTGTACCACTGCTAACCCGTGAACAAGAGATTGTATATGGGAAGCAGGTTCAACAAATGATGACGCTCATCGATGCCAAAGAGGTTTTGGCGAAGAAACTGCACCGCGAACCGGATATGTCAGAGTGGGCTGACGTGGTTCAACAATCGGAAACTGAAGTACAACAAACAGTAGCTCAAGGTAAGCGGGCAAAGCAAAAAATGATCGAAGCGAATTTGCGCTTGGTCGTTGCTATTGCAAAAAAATACCAAAAGCGAAATATGGAATTTCTGGATTTAATTCAGGAAGGAACACTAGGATTAGAGCGGGGTGTGGAGAAATTTGACCCAATGAGGGGTTATAAGTTCTCGACTTACGCTTACTGGTGGATTCGCCAAGCTATTACCCGCGCGATCGCTCAACAAGGACGTACTATCCGGTTGCCGATTCACATTACCGAAAAACTGAACAAAATCAAGAAAGTACAGCGTGAGTTGGCTCAAACCTTGGGGCGATCGCCCACTCCAGCCGAAATTGCCAAAGAACTGGAACTAGAACCTGCTCAGATCCGCGAGTACCTGAATATGGCGCGTCAACCAGTGTCTTTGGACGTTAAAGTTGGCGATAACCAGGATACTGAGTTGCAAGAAATGCTCGAAGATAGCGGGCCATCACCAGAGTATTACACCAACCAAGAATTCTTACGCCAAGATTTGAACAACCTACTAGCAGAACTAACCCCGCAACAGCGAGAAGTTTTAGCTCTACGCTTTGGTTTAGAAGATGGTAACGAAATGTCATTGGCGAAAGTGGGTGAGAGATTGAATCTCAGCCGCGAACGTGTCCGCCAGTTAGAGCATCAAGCTTTGGCTCATCTGCGTCGTCGTCGCGCCAATGTCCAAGAATACGTTGCTAGTTAAAGATGGAGACGCGAAATCCCGCGTTTCTAGAGCATGATGAGCCTCCTGAATTCAGGGGGCGATTTTTTTATGCTGATAGCCAGGAAAAATATTTTGAGCTGAGGCTGTATTTCTACGGCGACAAATCCGAGAAAATACTATCAGTATTTTTATTTATTAAAAAGTAAAAAACAAGGTACTACGAAACCCATATTGATTGAAAGGATCTAATTTCTGATTAATTTCACCCAACGAGATGAATCTATTGGATGAAAAACAACTCAAACTAATGTTAATTAATGTAAAGTTAATTAACATTAGTTTGTAGTAAAGGGTTTAGTCCTATTTGACGGGTTCAAGAAGCCCTCTCTTCTCTACGAGAGGCTTGTCTGCGACACGCTCCGCGAACGCCAACGAGACGCTGCGCGAACACTACAAACCTTTAATTGTTTACGCTGCTCTACTTCCCCTAACTGGTGGTAATCTAAGATTGTTGGGCTAGATTAAATAAAAACTTTGGTTTTTGACAGTTTTCTTTTTTGGACAATAGTAATATAAGTCGTTAACAAAGTCTTTGACAATTAAGACTTGGTTATAGTTTAAGTAAGTTCTAAAGAACTTAGTTGATTTTTTAACAGGAGAAGTAGGGTGCTTAACAACCTTTATCAGTTCTTATCTCCCCGCCAGTGGGGAATTTCCCTAGCGGGCTTAGGCTTACTTCTCGGTTTGGGCTTTATAGGCAAGCAGACTCAAGTTGTACCGGTTACGGATTCTCCATTATCATCGGCTCAGATTCAAAAAACCACAACCTCCGAAAACTCCCTTTTGTCGCAGCTCAGAAAAGTTAGAGAGCAGAGAAGTCAGCTGAGAGCATCTGCTGGAGAGAGAGGGATTTTTGTACATCAGAGCGGAAAAACACTCCCTAAAACCACAGCGCTGGTTCCAGATTCTCAGGGAGCTACAAAAGGTACAGAAGGTTTACCAAAAGTGAATTTTCCTGTCAAAGATGGGGTTTATCTCTATGGTCAATCGCCAAAATCAAACCAGCTTGGTCAAGGTTACATCATATTTCAAAAGCAGCAGGACAAGATAACTGGTGCATTGTATATGCCCCAATCAGAATTTAATTGTTTTCAAGGTACGCTCAACAAGTCAGGAGAGTTGGCGATGACGGTTAATAGTTCATCAAATGAAGCCAGTACTCCTCGATCAAATCAGGTAGCTGCAAACAGCAAACTACCTAAAGTCAGTGAAGATGAGTTCAGCAGTTATCCTTACTCAGTGGCTCTGCAAGACTTTTATCAATTAAATTCCATCACACCTAGCGATCGCCGAACGTTGCAAATGTGCAAATAATCGTTAAGTTAATACTCAATTCCTGGTTGCGCTTTCACGCCTTGATCGCGGAAAGGGTGCTTAATTAAGGTCATTTCGGTTACGAGATCAGCACGCTCAATTAAACCTGCTGGTGCGCCTCTACCTGTGAGAATAACGTGCTTGTTAGCTGGTTTTTGCGCCAAACCCGATAAAACGTCCTCTAATGGTAAGTAAGCCATTTTGAGGGCAATGTTAATTTCGTCCAACAACACCAGATGAAAGTCTGGGTTGCGAATATATTCTAATGATTTTTCCCAGGCGGCACTAGCTTTGTCAAGATCGCGATCGCGGTCTTGAGTTTCCCAAGTGAAGCCTTCGCCCATTGCATGAAATTCTATCTGGTCTTCCCAATAGCTGAAAACCCTTTTTTCTGAAGGTTCCCAGCTTCCCTTGATAAATTGGATGATAGCTACTTTATAGCCGTGACCTAGCGATCGTAACACCATCCCCAAAGCCGCAGTGGTTTTACCTTTACCATTACCAGTATTTACAATAATTAACCCTTTTTCTGGTACAGCTTCTGCTATGCGCTTGTCTTGCACTTCTTTGCGTCGCTGCATTTTTTTGCGGTACTGTTCATCAGTCAGAGATGAAGACATTACCTCATCAATCAAGCGCCCAATTTCTTGATCTTGGTTTAATTCTTGTGGTGTATCGTTTTTCATCAAGCTTGTCTAGAAATAACTGTTAAAAGTGTTGAGAATGAACCAAAATCTTCTTACTTATCCAATTTCACTTAAATTACTTGATTGGAAATGTCTAGTAAGTTTTCATGTGAAATATTAATAGTATGTTAGCTTTATTAATGATTTGCAGACAAGTGGAAATATCTATGATACACAAACTGAACTTATAATTTGAGTTTACTATTACTGTTTTAAATAATTTAATATGTTTATTAAAGCATTTTAACAATAAAAATTTCTTATTATCTCCTTTGGTAAAATTATGAGTTAGATGCTTTAAGTGTCAGGAGCTATGATGTCTAATATTAAGAGCATTTATGGATGTTGTTGTTTCCATTTTTCCCATAAAGGCTGCGTATCCTCTGGTTGCCCATCATAGTTGAGCAATTGATCTGAAATTATTACCCATGACTGGGCACTGCATGTCCAAATGTTACCTACTGGGCGTAACCAACTTGTATTATCTAAGGTTCCAGCTTTGACATTAATAGTATTGGTTTTATAAGTCCGTTCATGAAACAATCGCGTTCCGCAGTCGCCACAGAATAGGTTATTTACTTCACGTCCGCTATCATTTTTCCGAGTCCAAGCTTTCGGTTTTCCCTGAACAATTACAACAGCATCTCGTAGTACTGTAAGAGACATACCAAAGGCACTAGACGATTGTTTTTGACACTCCTTGCAGTGGCATAGGTAAAGGGTTAAAGGTTGGGCATGAATTTCATAACGAATCTGTCCACATTGACAACCTCCAGTATATGGAAGACTCACAAGTTTTATCTCCTGAAAATTTGTGTTGCTTTATTGTAGCTAAAACTATCTCAATCTTAAAGCGGGTTTTAGTAGACACAAACAGAAGACTTCTGAACACGATTCTCTATGCTTCTCTAATTCCTCTTCATCCTTCATCTTCATCCAATTCATCATCCTCACTCCAATACTGTTGAGGTGCATTTCCATGAACTTCTAAAACTTTTGGTTTTTTGATTTTGTTATCAGGTGGATTAATTGCTTCTAACTGCACATCAAATTTCCAGTTATCACCAAAATCATAAAGATAGGTCATTTTACCACCCGGTTCTAGAGACACATCACCGATCTGCACTTGGTCGGCAAATGAGGGTGTTTCCATATAGGCATGACCGATTTTTATGATGCGACCAAAATAGTCTTTATAACTAAACTCGTACAGGTGATCGTAATCAAAGTCAAAAGCATCAAGAATTGTCTCTGCTAGCCAGCTTAATGGTTTTTTGGCTGGTATGGCAATGCGTCGCCAAGCCTTAGAAATAGACACTTTAAAAATATAAATCCCGTCAGTAAAGCCTTGCTTGGGAACAAGTAAATTATGCTCCCATTCAGGAAAAAATGGTTGAAAATGTGACTGCAACTTTCCAAAAGTTACATTGACCTCATCCTGGAATTCTCCTCGTATACCTAGTGGAAATAGTAGTTGCAACATAGCATCTCCAAATGGCAAGCGTTGTAAACTAGTAATGCGCCATCCTTTGCCTTCTGTTGGCTTGCCATGTTTAATAGATAAAAATCCAAATAATTCTAACAGGGCAACATTATGCAGACCGGGGTAATAACTAATATCGTGTTGGTGTTCATATTTAGGAAATTTTAAACCTTTATCTGGGACGCGGGGCCAAAGTTGAATACATCTAAATAAATTCCCCAATGAATCTTGATGTTCACCTAAAATTTCGTTATTTCCCCAAATGAACCACGCTTCTAATAAATTGAAATAGCGTTCTGTTAAATTCAGGTTTGACCATGATTGCAAAGTTGCTGCGTCTAAAACTAAAACCTGTTTCTTGCCTTGGGATCTAATTTGGGCTATCCCAGAACTGCGTAATAACAGATATAGTCCATTAATGTAAGGGTATGATTTCTGTACAGGGCGTTTGAGTTTAGTTTCAATTGGGTGACTTAACAGAGAATTCAATTCTGATAGTACTTTCAGTGGTAGAAGATTATTAACACTACTAACTTCCACTCCATTCGGTTGTAATAAATCTATCAGAGTTTGAAAATCACGCAAAATTGTACCGGGTTGATTTTCATCAATACTGAGTTCTTGCAGGAGTTGTTGTTGTGACTCTGTTAAGGAAGGTAGTTCAGGGTTGAGTGTGCGTTCTAGCCGCGCAAATAAATCTTCCATAAATAAAAATTATAAATTCTAAATTCACAATTTAACCTTGTGTTCTTTATACGATGACTACCGAAATTATTCTAATAAAGCTTGACCCCATAAGTGTCACAGTAGGCCTATTAAGACCGTAAGCTTAATGAGATGTGAATGATAATATTCTCATCTTCTAGTTGACAATCCCAGGAGTTTGATATGAATAGTAACACTCGTCTACAGATGATTTTAGCTGATACACCTATTGATATAGTATTACCTGCGATCGCTCAACTAAATCTACCTAACTGGTGGTTAGCCGGTGGTGCAGTCCGAAACACTGTTTGGTCTTCGATTTTTGGCAATGACTGTGGGTTAGGTATTAAAGATTTTGATATTGCATTCTTTGATATAGAAGGAAATCGTTCTCAAGAACTAGCAGCAAAGGCGACTCTCACAGAACAATTTCCTCATGACGAGTTTGATGTCAAAAATCAAGCCAGTTTTGCTCGTTGGCGGCTTGGTAGCAGACCCTACACTAGTACAGAAGATGCGATCGCAGAGTGGCTGCACACTGCTACTGCTGTCGGAGTTCGACTAGATACACAAGGCCAATGGCAATTTTTCACTCCCTACGGATTAGATGACCTGTTTGATGGAATTATTCGACCTACACCAGCACATACTCATAATATAGATGCCCACAATAAGGCATCTGGATTCTTGCAGAAGTGTCCTAATCTGCATTTGGCGTAAAAGTTAGAGTGGCTTTTCCGTTACAAGGGAATAATTGCGTTTCAATTTATAACCCTTGAATACGGAATCACAATGTTAATAATTTTCTACCACTGGGAATAATTAAAGTAGAACCCCTTTTACGAGAAGACGGGGGGTAGTACTAATTTTGTAAGTTTATAGGCAAAAATCAATGCCAAATCGTACTGGATACCCAATCAACTCAACTCTCCACGAAGGAATCCAAACAATTATTTATCAAACACAAATGCCAAAAACGCAACAGCGAGTTATCCTCAAGTTGCTTAAAAATGAATATCCTACTCTCGAAGCTTTTACTCGCTTGAAAAATGAGTATCAAATTCAGCAAGGTTTAGACCATCCCAACATAGTTAAATCTATTAGTCTAGAAACCTTTAATAATCGTGTAGGACTGTTGTTAGAAGACTTTGGTGGTAAATCTTTAGCCCAAATTCTTCAAACAGAAAAGCTTGACTTAATTAACCATTTAAATATTGCTATTCAACTGACTAAAGCTTTAGATTATTTGCATAAACACCAGATTATTCATAAAGATATCAAGCCTAGCAACATAATTGTTAACTCCCAGACAGGTATTGTTAAACTCACTGACTTTGGTATAGCCTCCCGCCTCAATAAGGAAAATCCCCAATTTAATAACCCTAACTGCGTTGAAGGCACACTTGCCTACATGTCTCCTGAACAAACGGGGAGAATGAATCGTATTCTTGATTATCGTACTGACTTTTATTCTCTCGGCGTGACTTTATATGAAATGCTCACCGAGAAAACACCATTTTTTAGTCAAGACCCCTTAGAACTAGTTTATAGTCATATTGCTGTTCAACCGATAAATCCACAGTTATTAAATCCCACAATTCCTAACGCCATCTCAGAAATTGTGCTGAAGTTGATGGCAAAAAATGCTGAGGACAGATATCAAAGTGCTACAGGATTATTAGCAGACTTAGAGTTATGTCTTAACCAGTTAAAATCTCAGGGTATAATTACTGATTTTATTCCAGGTCGTTTAGATGTCTTAAGCCAGTTATTAATTCCTCAAAAATTATATGGTCGTGAAAACCAAGTTAATGAACTGCTAGCTGCATTTGAACGTGTTACATCTGGAACTACTGAGGTGATGCTAGTTTCTGGTTATTCAGGTATTGGTAAATCAGTTTTAGTTAACGAAGTTAATAAACCCATTACTCGCAGACAAGGTTACTTTATTTCTGGTAAATTTGACCAATTAAAACGAAATACACCTTATGCTTCTTTAATTCAAGCTTTTGCTTATTTAATGCGGTATTTACTAACAGAGAATAGTGAAAAAATAGAAGCCTGGCGTGAAAAAATATTATCAGCTTTGGGAACAAATGGTAAAGTCATTACTGACGTAATTCCAGAAGTAGAATTAATTATTGGTACACAGCCAGAGGTTGCCCAAATTGGTGCAACAGAATCACAAAACCGCTTCAATCGAGTTTTTAAAGAATTTATCCAAATTTTTACCCAAAAAGAACATCCCTTAGTCATATTTTTAGATGATTTGCAATGGGCAGACTCAGCCACCTTGAATTTAATCCAACTACTTGTAACTGATAATGATAGCAAATATTTATTATTTATTGGTGCATATAGGGATAATGAAGTTAATGCAGCACATCCTTTAATTCAAAAAATAGAAGAGATTAAGAATGCTGGCACAGTTGTTAATAATATTGTGTTACAAGCTTTAAATTTAGAGAATGTGACTCAACTAGTTGCAGAAACTTTACAACAAGCAGATATTAACCCTGATTCTGAATACAACACTTTTAGCGATAAAATTATCCAACTAGCTGAATTAATTTCTAATAAAACAGGTGGAAATCCATTTTTTCTCACACAACTTATTCAGGCACTTCATCAAGAAGAATTTTTGAGATTTGACTTTATTAAGGCTCAATGGCAATGGAGTTTAAAGGATATTCAAGCAATTGGAATTACCGACAAAAATGTAGTTGAGCTAGTTGCCAGTCGAGTTGAGAAACTACCAAAATCTACCCAAGATGTTTTAAAATTAGCAGCTTGTGTGGGTGACAGATTTAGTCTTGATGTTTTATCGATAGTCAATGAAAAATCACCTTCTTTGACAGCCAATGATTTACACTCAGCTTTGCAGGCGGGATTAATTCTACCTTTAAGTGAAGCTTACCGTATTCCTTTAGTTTTTAATCAAGAAGAAGCGGTTAATTTAAATTTAGACACTTCACGAGTGGGTTACAAGTTCTTGCATGATAGAGTACAACAAGCAGCATATTCGCTGATTCCAGAAGAACTTAAGAAATCTACTCACTTAAAAATTGGACAATTGCTTCTACAAAATACCCCAAAGGAGGAAATAGAAGCTAATATTTTTGATATAGTTAATCAGTTGAATGTAGGTATTATTAACCTAATAGAACAATCTGATAAAACTGAATTGGCACGACTAAACTTAATTGCAGGGCGAAAAGCTAAAGCTTCTACAGCTTATGAAGCTGCACTTAAGTACTTCACAAATGGTATAGAACATTTAAGTATAGACGCTTGGCAAACTGAATATACCTTAACTTTATGTTTATATGAAGGAGCCGCAGAAGCAGCCTATCTAGGCGGTAATTTTGAGCAGATGCAGCAATGGGCTGCGGTCGTGCAGCAAGAAGCCAAAATCCTTCTAGATAAAGTGAAAGTCTATGAAGTACAGATTATCGCTTCTATCATTCAAAGCAAACAACTGGAAGCCATTCAGATAGCAGTATCAATCCTAAAATTGTTAGGAATAAGTTTTCCAGATGAACCGACATCAATTGATATTCAGCAGGGAATGGATGATATTGCTGTTTCTTTGAAAGGGAAAGCCATTACAGATTTGATTAACTTACCATTAATGTCTGATCCGAACAAGATTGCAGCCATGAAAATCTTAATGGGGGTTCTCCCTGCGGCTTTTCAAACTGCTCCTGTAATGATGCCAATTATTGTCTGTAAAATGGTCAATTTGTCCTTAAACTATGGGAATACGGCTGTATCCGGGTACGGTTATAGTCTTTATGGCTTACTTCTTTGTGGAGTTCAAGGAGAAATTAATTCTGGTTATGAATTTGGGAAATTAGCTTCTAGTTTGGTGTCACAATTTAATGCTGAAGAACTCAAAGCTAAGATTCTAACGGTTGTTAGCGCTCATGTTATGCACTGGAAAGAGCATGTTAGGGAGACATTAACATCATCAATGTCTGGATATGCTAGCGGTCTAGAAACTGGAGATTTAGAATATGCTGGTTATTGTGGTTACATTTATCCCTATCATTCATTTTGGTTGGGTAAGGAACTTTGGGTTCTAGAAAAAGAACTGATAGCTTACTGTGATTCGCTGAAAAAAATCAAGCAACAAGTAGCTTTCACTTGGAACTCAGTGTATTTGCAAACAGTCCTGAACTTGAAAGGAAGTTTTGAAAATGTAGACTGTTTAATTGGAGAAGCCTACGACGAGCAAAGTATGCTGCCAATTCATCAGCAAGTAAATGATCTTTATACAATTAATCATTTATTTGTTAATAAACTAATGCTATCTTACATATTTGGAGAGTATTTTAAAGCTGTAGAAAATGCTGCGATCGCAGAAAAATCTTTAGGTGGTGTTACAGGGTTGTTTGTTGTTCCACTGTTCTATTTCTACGATTCTTTAGCACACTTGGCTATATATCATACTGCTACAGAGTTGGAGAGGCAAGCTATTCTAGAAAAAGTCCAAGCTAATCAGCAAAAAATGGAACTCTGGGCTACTCATGCTCCCACAAATCACTTACATAGATTTTATCTTGTGGAGGCAGAACGGTGTCGGATTTTAGGCCAAAAGCTGGAAGCAATGGACTACTATGAAAATTCTATTGCCAAATCTCAAGAGAATGGTTTTCTCCAAGAAGAAGCTTTAGCTTATGAGTTAGCAGGAAAATTTTATCAATCTCTAGGTAAAGAGTTAATTCATCAAACCTATATAACTAAAGCTTATTATGCTTGTATTCGTTGGGGTGCGATCGCTAAAGTTAAATACTTGGAATCAAAGTATACTTTTCTAGTAGGACAAACTACTACTGTAGAAACTACTACTTCCAAAATAGATACAATTCACCTCACCACTACCACAACTACTAATAGTAGTAGCTTAAGCGATTTTTTAGACTTTAATACATTCATCAAGTTTTCGCAAGCGATTACCAATGAAATTGTTTTAGAGAATTTGTTGAGCAAGCTAATCAAAATTTTATTAGAAAATGCTGCCGCACAAAAAGCGGTACTACTCCTACTTAAAGATAATCAACTATATATCGAAGCTTCTGGAAATGCTACCGTCAATGTAGTGACAGTTTTACCCTCTATTACTGTTGAAACCTATCAGGATTTACCGCTCTCTGTGATTAATTACGTTTTTCGCACTCAGCAATATCTTGTGTTGAATGATGCAATAACTACAGAACCGTTTAACCTTGATATTTATATTCAAGAATCTAAAATAAAATCAATCTTTTGCTTGCCCATAATTTACCAATCACAGCTTACTGGGATTATTTATTTAGAAAATCAGTTATCATCAGGAGCTTTTGTTACAGAAAGAATAGAGGTATTAAAAGTCTTGGTTTCTCAAATGGCTATTGCCATACAAAATGCTCGTTTGTACACAAGAGAACAAGACAAATCTAGAGAATTAGAACAGTCAATCAAAGATTTACAAGAGGCACAACTACAACTTATTCAAAGTGAAAAAATGTCTTCTTTGGGAAATTTGGTTGCAGGTGTAGCACATGAAATCAACAATCCAGTTGGTTTTATTACAGGTAGTATTGCCCAAGCAAAAGATACTGTTAATGATTTAATAGGCTATCTGCAACTATACCGAGAAAAGTTCCCGAATCCTGGTGCTGAGATTGAAGAAAAAGCCGAAGAAATAGATATAGATTTTCTACTAGAAGATTTACCCAAAATGATTGATGGTATGACGGTAGGAACACAGCGCATTCGCAATATTAGTACTTCTCTCCGTACTTTTTCACGCGCTGATACTACCTCTAAAGTATTAGCTAATATCCACGAAGGTATTGATAGTACTTTGTTGATTTTACAGCATCGTTTGAAAGCCGATCATAACCGTCCAGCAATTCAAGTCATTAAGGAGTATGGAAATATTCCATTAGTGAAATGTTATTTAGGACAATTGAATCAGGTGTTTATGAATATTATTGCAAATGCAATTGATGCTTTAGAAGAAGCAAATATCGGCCGTAGTTTTATGGAAGTTCAAGAAAGCTATCCAAATATTATTACTATTTTAACTAAGATAGAAGAGAATAATAATCTGACAATTAAGATTCAAGATAACGCTAAAGGAATGTCAGAAGAAGTTAAAGCTTGTATCTTTGAAAATCTATTTACAACCAAATGCGTAGGAAAAGGTACAGGATTAGGATTATCTATTAGTCGTCAAATTATAATAGAAAATCATAGTGGAAGTTTGATTTGTGAATCAGTCTTAGGACAAGGAACAGAATTTATAATTTCTATTCCAGTTTTGGGATAATAATCTCTCATGATAGAGATAGATTAGCAAAGATATAGCAAATAATACCAGAATTATTTGATAATTCTGGTATTTTGTTTGTCACGAATAATTCATTACATCCTATTTTTAAAGCCTGCTAAAGTAAAGGTTATTTTGCTGTTAGAAACTATGCAAGTGGTAACATCATTACTTAACGAAATCAACATAAAGTAGGTCTAATTTGGCACTTAAAACTTTACGTGTTGCCTGCTATCATAATAACTAATTGTATACATCAAATCTTGTACTATCTTTCTCATTTACTAACTGATATAAAAATAAACTCTAACTAAATATGTAAGAATTTTAGTCTAGTTTTTATCAGCTAACATATCAGCCGTAAATTGAGTTCATAGGAAGTTATAAGATGCGAAAATTGTAAAAATTAAGGTAGTTATCCTGTGGAAAAAAGAAGAGAAGGTGGGCGGATAGTTTCAAAGGCTATCTCGTTTTTGTTAAATCAGATTAGCTTGATTGTGCTTGCAGTTATTCTTGTGCTGTTTATTGGAGGTAGGTTTGAACTAGCAAATGCAACTCAACCTAACGCAGAATTAGAAATTCAAAAATTAACATCCTGTTACGCCCTGGGAACTGATGCCATTGGTAGAGGAAATCTCCTAGAAGGAAAAAATATTTATCGGGATTGTTTTACTCAAGATGCAGTCCTAACGGCCATTTTTCCTGATGGGACAACTCAAACAAATTATGGGACAGATTCTTGGGCAGATTTTGTCTATTCAGTATTCCAAGGAAATGGTTATACAGCTACCCAACACTTAATGGGTACGATCAACATTTCAATTGAGAATAATAAAGCAACGATGACTTCTTATCTCCATGCGACTCACAAGCGCTCGGAAACTAGCATTGATGTCGCTAATGGCACTTATGAAGATCAAGTTGTCAATATAAATGGGGACTGGAAAATTCGTAAACGTACTCTCAAACTCATCGATTTCTTGAATCTCAGTTCACCGACAGTTGATTCTTCAAATGCTAATGCCCGAAGCAGCAATTCCTCAACTAATTTTGTAAGACCAAAAATGTCTGGTTTTAATCATTAATCTTTCACAGCGACAAGGCAAAAATAAAAAGTAAAAAGTAGAGAGTACTTTTTACTTTTTATTCTGTTTGATGTATGAATAAAGAAGTTCGCGTAGGCGTAGCCCGTCGTAGACATCGCTCCGAGGATTTACAATTAAACATGGACTATTACCACCACTTACAATAACGACAGTAATACCAGCTTTTGGGCAAACTCCTAAACAACTGGTGCTAACCACCCGAAATTCACCCCATAATCCCTCAATTTTTAAACGAGATTTTAACCAATTCTCTAAGTCTTGACAAGCCGTTGAGCCTGATCGCTCGTTTGCACATTGCGAACACACAAGCACTAAACCAGACTCCCATCGGGGAGAAACGCTCGGAATAGAAATAGAAGTGTCTAACGGACGAGAATTTATTAAGGGCGATGTCTGCTGAGAAGTAGATGCAAAACTTTTAAAGATACGTTGGAGCAATCTTTTAATACGCTTGATCAATTTTTTCATGGACGATCCTACCTATTTCTCTGATAGGATAGTGTAAATTTACCGTTTAATCTGTTCTGGTAGATCGTTTAATAATCAGCGTTTCTGAGCAATTTGCTGCAAGTATGCAATTAGCTGTTCTCCTGCGGTGTCAATGTGTCGTTTTAACAACCTGACAGCAGCTTTTGTATCCTGCTTTTGACAAGCATCTAAGAGTTGATAGTGTTCTTTTTGCGATCGCTCTTGGTAATCCATCTGCGCTAATTGTACGCGAACATAGCGATCGCAATTAACGTGTAAAGTTTTAATCATCCCCAGCAACCTGGGACGTTCAGCAGTGGCGTACAGCGTCGCATGGAATTCCCAGTTGAGTTTTGCCAATATACCTGCATCAGTTGCTTGATCTGTCGCTTCTAGAATCACAGCAGCTTTTTCTATATCTGTTTCTTTGAACTTGGGTATTGCCAACTGTATCGCTTTCACTTCCAAGGCGCTGCGAATTTCACAAATTTCTTGCGCCTCTTGTGCTGTCAACACCGATACGATCGCACCACGATTTAAATGCAGTGTCACCAATCCTTCTGCTTCTAGCTGCTTGAGCGCTTCACGCACGGGAATACGACTAACGCCAAACTGAGTGGCGATTTCATCCTGTCTCAGGGATTGTCCTTCGTGAAAAATGCCACGCAGAATCGCTTCCCGCAAAGCATCGGCAATTAAATCTGGGGTACTGCGTTGTTGTTGCAGCACATTCGCTGCCAGGTCATTTAAGTTCATATTGGATATTGTATACAAAATCTGAGAAATTGTATACAATATCCAAAGTAAGTTTTTTAAACATCCCTTCAATACCACGGGAGACATTTATGAGCATCGCATCTCAACCAGACCGAGTTATCATCTTCGACACCACGCTACGGGATGGCGAACAGTCACCGGGCGCAACCCTCAATGTAGAAGAGAAATTAGCGATCGCTCATCAACTAGCTCTCCTTGGTGTCGATGTGATTGAAGCAGGTTTTGCCGTTGCTAGTCCGGGAGATTTTCAAGCTGTTAAAACCATTGCTGAACAAGTTGGAATACCTGGTGGGCCAATTATTTGCAGTTTAGCTAGAGCCATTCGCCAAGATATTCACGCCGCCGCCGAAGCCTTGAAGGAAGCAGATCGTCCCAGAATTCACACGATGATTTCTACCTCTGATATTCACCTGAAATATCAGTTGAAAAAGTCTCGCAGCGAAGTATTAGCGATCGCATCAGAAATTATTGCCTATGCTAAGTCGTTTGTAGACGATGTAGAATTTTCACCAATGGATGCCAGCCGCACAGAACCAGAGTTTCTCTATCAAGTTTTGGAGGCGGCGATCGCAGCAGGTGCAACTACAATCAACATTCCTGATACCGTTGGTTACTGCACACCCAAAGAAATCGGAACTCTGATTCAGGGAATTCGAGAACATGTTTCTAATATCGATGGGGTGATTCTTTCTATTCACACTCAAAATGATTTGGGTTTGGCGACAGCTAACGCTTTGGCAGCAATTGAATATGGTGTGCGTCAAGTAGAATGTACCATTAATGGCATTGGGGAACGAGCAGGTAATGCAGCATTGGAAGAGATTGTGATGGCGTTGCAGGTTCGCAAACCATTTTTCAACCCTTACTTTGGTCATCCGGTTGATGCCGATACACCCCTGACTAATATTAAGACTCAGGAGATTTATAAAACCTCATCTTTGGTTTCCCAATTAACTGGGATGCTGATTCAGCCTAATAAGGCGATCGTGGGAGCAAACGCTTTCGCCCATGAGTCTGGTATTCACCAAGATGGAATCATCAAGCACCGCGAAACTTATGAAATTATGGAAGCTGCTGCGATCGGTTTGCCAGAAAATCGCATTGTTTTGGGCAAACACTCTGGAAGGAATGCCTTTCGTACCAGGCTCAAAGAATTGGGTTTTGAATTGAACGAAGCGGATTTGAATAAAGCCTTCAATCGGTTCAAAGAAGTCGCTGATAAGAAAAAAGAAGTCTCAGATTGGGATTTAGAAGCGATCGTTCGAGATGAAACGCAGATTCAAGTAGAAAGTGGCTTCCAAATCGAACACGTTCAGGTAATTTGTGGTGACTGCACTTGTCCAACTGCAACTATTACAATTGTTACCCCCGATGGCAAAATCCTTACAGATGCGAGTGTCGGCACTGGCCCAGTGGATGCGGTGTATCAAGTAATTAATCGATTGGTGCAGATTCCCAATCAACTAATTGAGTTTTCTGTCCAATCTGTGACTGGAGGAATTGATGCACTAGGAACTGTCACAGTTCGCTTGAAGCATCAAGAGCGGATATTCTCTGGGCAAGCATCTGATACTGATATCGTGGTAGCCGCAGCTTACGCTCATATCAACGCTCTAAATCGTCTTTATCGTTATTTGCAAACAGAGAGATCCCATTTCCATGAAATAAACTCTGCTGTTGTGTCTGGGTAGAATGGCACTAAGAAAAGCTGAAAGCTTTGCCTGGAGTGGGTGTGGGAGGTGTGGGGAGTGTGGGGAGAATGAGGAGGAATTGAGAATGGGTGCGGCATCTATCGCTTGGGAGCAACACACTACCTCCCACACCTCCCACACTCAAAAGTCTTACAAATAATGGATTCGCCGTTATCTTAGTGCCATTCGTGTCTGGGTAGATTCAGATGCGTTGCTGAATACATGTATGAATCATGTAGAGACGTAAAATTTTACGTCTCTACATGGGTTTTGGTTCCACCACTAAGGTGACTCAAACACGCCCATTTGCCCTAGCCTAATCGTGAGTATTTCCACATCGCTGAAGGCTTTGCGCCCCTACTAAATTCTTCCTTGGCAAAAAACTTGACATCAAAAAGCTTTAGTAGTATATTTGTACTATTAAAGCACTTAATTGTTGCATAAAACTTTAACACTCCCGATTGCGCCAACAGGAGAGCAAAATTAATGAGGCTATCTAAGGTAGACTTGAGCGGTTTAGTAGCGATCGCTCACTCTGATGGATATTTGCAGTTGTTGCTAGATCGAGGTGACGAACTAGAGTTTTTGGAAATTCCGGCACCGATACAAGCCTATGAAGGATTGCAAGAATTGAACGAGGCAATCGCCCAAACGCCTGCATTACCCTTTGAAGAAGAACCAATAGCTATGCTACCAGTTAGCTCATCAATGGCGATCGCTGTAGGATATGATCGCGACGAACAAATTTTGCAAGTTGAGTTTCAAAGTGGATCTGTTTATCAGTACTTAGGCGTAGATGAGGATACCTGGGAAGATTTACACGCCTCTGATTCAGTTGGCAGCTTTTTCAATCAAGAGATTAAAGGCAGATATGACTGCGATCGTCTAGATAATGCAGATTATACTATTGACTAATAACTGCGTGTAGGGTTTTCAATTGTTACGCGATCGAGTATACACAGAGTCCCGATCGCTTCTCCTCCTGGTGTTAGCAAAGGTACACCTGCATAAAATCTCACAACAAGTCCAGCACCAATGACTATAGGATTCGTAGCAAATCTTTCATTAGTTAAGGTTTCGGGAATAATTAAAACTTCGCCACTTTCCATACAAATCGCCCTGAATCCTGTTTAAATAACTAAGCAAGCATATAACTTGATGGCTTTAATTATACTAATATCCCTTAAGAAGGATGAGCTATGTTTTGGTAAATTTAAGTAAATATTAGAAGATTTATACCCTGATAATTTTGGATAAATAAAATTACTTAGCTAAAAAATTCTTGTTGTTACCTAAAGCATTAACAAGATCATACACCAGTGGTATTTTCTTCAGAGACAATAGAGAAAGCCCACATAATCAAACGCAGTTATGACGACTACACTTGTTTCTGCTGTTAAACCAAAAGCCGAAGATAGTTTTGCCATTAGCTTTGCACCATTGTCTCTTGAAGAAATCTATGCCAAGTCTGACGATCCAGCCAACGGTGCTGTGGTTCTGATGAGTGGCGTAGTTCGTAATCAAACTGGTGGTAAACCTGTAATTGCTCTAGAGTATCAAGCTTATGAACCTATGGCATTGCGGATATTTTATCAAATCGCTGCTGATATTCGCTTATCTACGTCTGATGTAAATCGGGTAGTGATTCATCATCGCACCGGACGTTTGCAAGTTGGAGAAATTAGCGTTTTAGTAGCAGTAGGTTGTCCTCATCGGAGTGAGGCATTTGAAGCTTGCCAGTATGCTATTGATACCCTCAAACACAATGCACCTATATGGAAGAAAGAACATTGGGAAGATGGTTCTAGTTGCTGGGTAAATATCGGTGCTTGCGAACAGTTAGCAGAAAATTGTTCTTAGACCAATTCTATGTAAGGCTGCGCTTTATTCACGTAGGGGCAATTCATGAGTTGCCCCTACAGTCTATAGTTTTGCATCAGTATTTATATTCGCAAAACAACAATTTTTGTTGCATTTGTTTACAAAAACTACATTCCTCTATTGAGGTTTGTAAATAATTTGTATTTCCACAAGGAATATTCCTTTAGACTGATCTTTAACTGAAAAATGTGGGAATAAACACAAATGCATTCGTTAAATATATTTTGTCACGAATTTGTAGTTGCTGTTTCCTTTGTAGCTTGCATTGTTGGACTGGTATTACTGTTGGACAGTAAGCAACAAAAAAGTGACGTGGAAGAAACAGAAGTGATTCTGTTTAGAATGAGCTTTACTTATTGGCTAGTTTACTGTGTAGCTTTTGGCATAGAAAAAATAATTTTACCCGAATGGGGATCTGTAGTTATGACTTTGAAAATAACTACCGCTCTGTCATATTTCTTAACTTTTTCGTGTATTGTTAGTCTGCCACTACACAAATTTGCAGTCCACCGTGTTGAAGAATAGACATTGGGAATTGAGAATTGGGCATTGGAGATGATTAAGATTTCATTGCGATCGCTAATGCCGTTTCCAGTTCTGACTGCTCCAAAGGAGTTAAAATAAACACTTCTTGTACCGTCTTCCCCTGCCGTGCAATTACTTTATAGCCACCGCGAATCGGTACTGAGACACGGAGTTGCATTTTTGGACAATGACCTCTTGCCCGCCCAATCACTCCCGGCGTTACTGTTTGGATGCCATCCTGCTGACAAAGACGTTCTAAAATTGGGATCAGACCAGAAAGGTGTGTCGAGTGATTCCAAACCAGTCTGGCAGCTTTTTGTGAAGCCGCCCGGAGCGAATCTGCGGTGGGTTTGCCCATAATAATTAAGCTGCTTCTAGAGGTGCCATTGTCAAACCTGCTCGGCGCAGCTGCTGGTGATAAAGTTCCGCAGGTTCTTGAGGGCCGACCCAAACGATCGCTTGACCTTCATAGTGTACCTGATTAGTCAGATCCCACGCGCGATCGCCACTCATTCCCGGAATATATTTCATCAAACATTCAGCCACATGTTGGAATGTATTAAAATCATCATTTAATACAATCACTTTGTAATTTGGATAAGTCTTACGGGTAACTTGACTAGACCGTTCAGGAGTTATAGTTGGTGCTGTGGTCATCCCGTAAACATCTGCTGAAAGGTTCGTAACCATATAACAATTGGTCAATAAGATTTTACAAAACTACAAGTAACTAGTTTAGTACATTGTCATTTGTCCTTTGTTTTAACAAATGACCAATGACAAATGACCAATGACTATCTACCGCCAATTATCCCAGTTTTCGTTAAAAATGGATGTATCAGGGAAAGCGGTGGGGTTGCCATTTTGTTGTAAAAGCCTTTTGAGAGCTTCGAGTTGTGGCTCTTGTTTGGGCAAATTATCGACTAGTTGGTAGGGTGCGATCGCATTTTTGATGGCAAAGCTAGCAACAGTTCCCGCAGCCGCGCCAGACGACCATTCAAAGGAATGAACTCGATAGGCAGCAGCAGCAATATGACTAGTAGCAATGCTTTTGCCTCCTACTAGCAAATTATCAATTTTCTGGGGAATCATTGCCCTCAAAGCGATTTGGAATGGATAAGCTTGGCCAGCACCACGCCTTTCACCTGGACGTTCTGTGTTACCAGGGGCTTCTGGGGGACTATTCACCATACAAGGATGGAAATCTATAGCATAGTGACCAATACCCACAGCATCGGGGAAGATGGTAGAACGAGTCCGTCGCATTGCTTTGTCTGGTGGGACTTTACCATCAATTACTGATATTGCTTCCAAACCTGCAACTGCTGCTCGTAGCCTCCGATACATATCTTCTGGCAGAGTCTTGGAGTAATACTGATCATTGTAATCTCGGCGAGAAATATCAATTTCCCAAATACCAAAGCCACCAGGTTGTCCCCAACTTGGGCGGCCAATGATGCGCCGTCCTTCGCGCATATAGGGATATTTCGATAAGCCATGCACTGTTCCCATCGGGGAATTTAACCCAGAAACAAAGCGGTTATTGGTTTGCTGCTGCTTTACACCCTCGCCCAGTTGGGAATCTGTAGTCCCAGCTACTAACCAGTAATAGAATGAGAGGGCATTTTCCTCAGCTTTGCGGAGGGTTTCTGTCCGCAGTCCTCCCATCCACCCTCCTGGTTGTAACTGCCCAGTTCCTTGTAACTGTTGGCGACTGTAAACTAGGTTATCCTTAGCTGTTCCGGGGCGGTAGTCGTTACCCCAAGTCCAGTTTTGCATAGAGATATCCCCTGGTGTCGCAGCAGTAAAACTTACACCTCCAAATTTTGCTGGTTTCCCCTTGTTTGGACTCCAAATGCGACGATAGGTGAAAACTAAATCAAAGTTAGCCAGTCGCGTTAATTCATAGCTAAAATATGGCGCATATTGTAAATAGAAGGGGGGCATCGTCTGCGGTTGCGGTTCCTTAGTTGCCTCCATTGCAAAGGTGTAGGTAAATCCTTGAGGGCAATAGGGGTCGTTATTGGTGCTGGAAGCAGAAGGTTCTAGGTAAGAACGGGCATCAATGCCTAATCGATAGGGAACATCAGCAAGGGCAATAATTTCTCCAGTTTCGCTGGCATCTACGACGTACCACTTCGGAGCATCCCCTTTCGCTTCCTTGGGGAGAAAACGGAGAATAGTTTTAGTAAATCGAGATGAGTTTTCGTAACTATAAGAATCTTCAATACTTTGAGATAAAGTAAAGGTATTGAGAGGTGGTGCGCCTTTTGGTGGTTGATGTTGGATAGCGATCGCACTATTAATTATTTTGCCATCAGCAGCAATTTCCAAATCCTTAATTACCGTGTTGGGAAACCATTGCAACTTCCCTTTACCCTGCTTTTCGGCATCTTTGAGCATATCGACCAAAATGGCGTGAGCATCGCGGGGAAGAAAGCAGGAGTCACTTACCCAACAATCACCGGGGTTAAGTTTACCGTATTTGCGCCCAATGCGGTTTCGCAATTCTAGGTAGCCGCGAGAATAGAATTTGAGAGCCCGTTGAGTTGGGCGTTCGTCTAACGCAGATGTCCCTTGAGAAGAAATTTGTCCTCCCAGCCAGTCAGTAATTTCCGTCAGACAAACCGTTCGTCCTGCTAGCAAACCTTCGTAAGCTGTAGCGACACCAGATAGTCCACCACCCACAACTAAAATCTCGCAGTTCACACTTTTATCTGGAGTTCTTGGTAGTGTAGTGATCGCCTTTGACGTTGGCGTAGCGTTCGCCTTTGGCGTTGGCGTAGCCATCGCGGGATCAAATGCAACTAAGGTAGATATTAAATTGAAGCCGATCAGCGATGTCAAGCTATAAGCTACTTTTTGTCTGTGCTTCATGGTTAAAAAACCGCTCCAAATCCTGTGTCACCTTGTAGAAGGTAGCATCCAAGAAATGTTCATCACAAGTTTATAAGAGTAAATATATTTAAATATAAGTTTTATACCTAAAATACTCAGTATGTCGGTCAAATGTACCTTGAAGTGATTAAAACTCAGTTAATAGTGCTGATTGCTGAGTACTTTTTTCCTGATCTATGACACAACTATAGGACTCATATTTGAATTCTGAAAACATTCAGTACAACTTCCAGAGGCTCCTTAACTGTTGCCTCTTGACTTTTGTCTCCTAATACGGTTTGGTTAAGACCAAAAAATAAAAATGTGTAGCTGAAACTGTGCTGATTTGATCTATTCTTCTTTAATTAAAAACTGCTCTTGCTAAAAGTAGACAAGAGCAGTTTTTAATCGCAAAGCCCAAAACAAGAATTTAGGCATCTTCAAGTTCAAATTGAGCCACCGTAACGGCGTTAAAAGCGAATGCCAAAACTAATGGCATCGGCGACTGAAACCAAAAGGTAAAAAGAACAGCTATGATTGTGCCAATCACTGCGGACATCGACCACAATCTTTCTTCAAAGGTCAATCCCTTCTCAGCTTTAATCCCTCTGAGAACATTAACTGGGATTGGTTCTGGCATTACCCCACCCGGAGGGAAAGCCCAGAAGTTGTTACGTCGCTCAACAAATAAATCTGTCCAGCCATTTTCTTGGCACCATGCCTCAATCCATTGAAGTGAGTAATGATTCATCATCGGGTTTGGGAGTTCGGTTTGTGGAAGTTGTGTACTCGGTGAATGTAAACTCTTAGAGATTCCTGAAGAACTAACTAATCGCTATAAAATTAACGCTAATTATCCAATTTTTAAGCTTTGTTAAGCACTGGGAACGCTTATAATTGCGCTCAAACCTTGCTTTCACTAATTAAAAGATTAGCAGTTGATGGCGGTTGTTTAATTTAAAAGACAATAAACTTTACTTGGAAAGTTGTAAGTCAAGAATTGTAAATAAGTTGTTGAGTATTACTGCTTAATAAAACTCTTTATATCCTGAAATTCAAATCTAAAAATGAATAATTGTGAACAAATCAACAAGTGTTAGGCAGTGTTAGGCATCGTCTGTTGTAGATATTGTTTTATCCAGCAAAAATATTCCTTTAGAGTTAGAGATTTCAAATTCTCTCATCATTAAGAGTGATATTATGCTCCCCTTCTATGTTTTGCGAAAGCTTGCTTGATGTGACAAGTAATTTATACTCAATCATTGCGATCGCTATTTTGTAATTCTCATCCTGCTTTAGTGCGAACGCTCCTAGATTGCCGTTCTCTACCCAAAGTATGAGGCATAATTTTGCTCAAGGTGAGAAGCTTATGCCCTTTTTGCGTTACAAAATATTAAGCAAGGGAAATATACATCCCCCAAATCCAGTAGCAGGACTGCGAGTCTCAATTAGAATCAGCCAGTCTTGCTAATATTCAAATGCGGTAAGCTTAAATGCAGCGATTAGACACCAAATTGACTCTCGATATATTTTGGCGGCAAGGGTTGACGTTCCTTCTCGGAATTATTATCTGGTGCGTGGCTGATCCCGCGCTGGCAGTAGACTGGACTCATCCACTGTCATTTAGTAATGCAGAGTTGACAAGACGTGATTTTTCTGGTGAAAGTTTACAAGCTGCGGAGTTTTCTAACGCCAATATGGAATTGGCTAACTTTTCAAACGCTGATTTGCGAGGAGCAGTCATGAGTGCTTCGGTAATGACAAAAGCAAATCTCCACGGAGCAGATTTAACTAATGCAATGGTCGATCAGGTAAACTTGACTAAGGCTGATTTGAGCGATGCAGTTTTCAAAGAAGCTCTTTTGCTCCGTGCCATCTTTAATGATGTGAATATAGACGGTGCAGATTTTACAGATGCAATTTTGGATAGAGCGCAAATCAAAGAACTGTGCGGTAAAGCCAGTGGTGTGAATTCCAAAACAGGTGTGCAAACTCGTGAATCTCTAGGATGTCAATGAAACGTGTTGGTGTAATTGGTGGTGGACAACTTGCCTGGATGATGGCGGATGCAGCACAGAAGCTAGGAGTAGAATTAGTAGTACAAACTCCAAGCGTTCACGACCCGGCCGTGTCAATCGCTCAAGAAACTGTCTTCGCGCCAGTTGATGACGCAAGTGCTACAGAAATATTAGCTCAAAAATGCGATGTCATCACCTTTGAAAATGAATTTGTTAACCTGCAAGCTTTATCTGTTTTAGCACAGCAAGGTGTTTGTTTCCGTCCCAGCTTAAAAGCTTTAGCCCCACTTTTAGATAAATATGATCAGCGTTGCTACTTACGCGATTTGGGTTTACCAGTTCCTCAATTTTTCGCCCTGGACGAGGTGGAACATCTCCAATCAAAAATAGAATATCTAGGTTTTCCAGCAGTCCTCAAAGCCCGCCGCCACGGTTATGATGGTCAGGGTACTTTCATAATTCAGGATTTTGCTACTTTAGAGCAAAAGGTAAGTTATGAAACTATAACAAAACCTTTAAATGAACCATTTTTCTTGTTAGAAGAATTTGTCCCTTTTGAAAGAGAACTAGCAATAATTGCAGCGCGTTCTGTGGAGGGAGAAATTGTAACTTACCCAGTAGTTGAAACCCAACAAGAACAACAAGTATGTCGGCGGGTAATTGCGCCTGCTGATATTACACCCAATCAAGTAGCAGAAATTCAAGCGATCGCACATACTCTATTAAATAGCCTAGAAGTAGTAGGAATTTTTGGAATTGAGCTATTTCTCAGGGGTGATGGCAAAGTGCTGGTAAATGAAATTGCGCCTCGTACCCACAATTCTGGGCATTTTTCTATTGACGCTTGTGAAACCTCTCAATTTGAACAGCATCTCAGGGCCGTTTGTGGTTTACCTTTAGGGAATCCAGGTTTGCAGTGCGCTGGTGCTGTGATGGTTAACCTGCTGGGGTATGAAAATTCTCACAGCGACTACCAAAGCCAGCGTCAACAAATAGCGGAGATTCCCCAGGCGCACGTTCACTGGTATGGGAAGACAGAATCGCGTCCTGGGCGAAAGTTAGGGCATGTTACGGTTTTGCTGGATAATCAAAATAGAGAATCGGCAAGTGTCATCGCCCACACCATAGAATCTATCTGGTATCTCAGGTAAATTGAGCAGAAACTTTCGATGTTGAACACACAACATCTTTTGAAAAGCTATAATGAGTGAGTTGCACTACGACGTTGGTGACTGCCATCAAGTTTTTTGATCTATGCCTTTAATGACAAGGGAGTCAACTGTTCTCGTGGCAGTATACCGGGCATGTACCCGGAAACTTTAAATGAGGAATTTAGGTTCCCACCTGGATAAACCCAGGTCATAAACTTAGGTAAAACGGCGTCGCGGTGAACTTAAAATTATTAGCTTCCAAAATCAGTTAGAATTTGGGAGCTTTAATTATTTAAATGATTATTACTTGTAGTAAAAACCAGAAATCCTAAACTAACGTGATGTTAAGTTTAGTTGATTACTAAACTTGAATAATCCCACTCCGCTTGTAGAGACGTAGAACTGCTATGTCTCTACATTCTTTTTTAGAGATGTATTTTTAACATCTGCTGCCAGGTTGTTCAATACAATGGGTAATCGATTCCTTTCCCATCATAAAATTAATTCCTTCTCCCATCTCAAGGTCAAAAAATTGGGAGAGAAACTTCCAGATGCACCTAAAGAAGATGTAATTCCAGAAGTTGGAGAACTTGATGAATTAGAAACATTTGTTGGCTCAAAAAAAACAAAATTTGGTTATGGACAGCAGTAAATCACTTTACTCAAGGTATTTTAGCCTGGGTTTTAGGAGATCATAGTGCCGAAACTTTTGAGTCATTGTGGGAAATTGCTAAACAGTGGAAAAGCTATTTTTATGTGACAGACGGCTGGAAATTCTATCCAAGTTTTATTCCAAATGGAGACCAAATTGTTAGTAAAACATATATGACACGAGTTGAAAATGAAAACACAAGGCTTAGACATTATCTGGCACGTCTTCACTTAAAAACTTTATGCTATTCCAAGACAGAAGAAATGCTGAGATGCTCAGTTAAATTGTTACTTCACTATTTAAAGTATCAAACTGTACCTACATAAATCGATTCATCCCTTCATTCAGCAACACCAAAGTTGCTTGTAATCTCCATGAAGGGATTGAGAGTACGCTGTTGATTTTGAAGTATCGCCTCAAAGCTAACGAAAAGCGTCCAGCAATTGAAGTTATCACCGAATACGGTAAATTACCACTAGTTAAGTGCTTTTTAGGACAATTAAATCAAGTATTTATGAACATCCTCGCTAATGCAATTGATGCCTTAGATACATCCAGCAGAGGCTTTCTTTTGCCCAAGCGCAAGCTAACCATCACCAAATACTGATTAACACCGAAGTATCTAGTGACCAAAGCAAGGTGACAATTCGCATCAAAGATAACGGTCAGGGGATGCCAGAGGAGATTAGAGCAAGGATCTTTGACCACCTGTTTACAACAAAAGAGGTTGGAAAGGGAACAGGATTAGGATTAGCGATCGTCAAATTGTCGAGGAAACCCATAATGGGCGGTTGAGGTGCAATTCTGTGCTTGGTGAAGGAACAGAATTTGTCATTGAGATTCCAGTGTTTTAACGGTTCGCAGAAGTCCTCACCCTCTCTACGAGACGCTATTTGCGTTCAACTCTGAGTAGGGTGGGGATAGGGAGAAGCTGATAATGATTGCATAACGCGTGCCATTTCTTGGTAGTCTGGACAACAGTAATAGCACAATTCTTCAAAATCTGTATAACTTGATTCTAAATTAGGTATCGTTCAGAGTTAAGATTACACAATTGCGTTGAATTGTGGTTAAAGCTACAAAAATTGTTAAAACAACTAACTAATACCGTATTTCCAGCCTCAGTCTTCCGACTAGAGAGTGGTTTAACTTTTATTCATCAAGAGATTCCCACTACTCCTGTAGTTGTGGCTGATGTTTGGGTGCGTGCTGGAGCAAGCCTAGAGCCAAAACCGTGGTTTGGGATGGCGCACTTTTTAGAACACATGATTTTTAAAGGTACGGCAACGCTTCCCCCTGGAATGTTCGATTCCAAAGTTGAAAACCGGGGTGGCGTAAGTAATGCGGCGACAAGCTATGATTATGCTAATTATTCACTCACCACAGCCGCCCCTTATTTAAAGGATACTTTGCCCTATTTGGGCGAATTACTGCTCAATGCGGCAATTCCAGAAGACGAATTTAGCCGCGAACGGGACGTGGTACTAGAGGAAATTCGCTCTTGTCAGGACGATTCCGACTGGATAGGATTTCAAGCTCTGATTCAAAGCATCTATCCACATCACCCTTATGGGCGTTCGGTGTTAGGTACCGAGCAAGAACTGATGCAGCAGTCTCCAGAAGCAATGCGCTGTTTTCATCATGCCCACTATCAGCCGGAAAATATGACAGTGGTAATTGCTGGGGGTATAGCCCAGCAACCAGCTTTGGAATTAGTAAATCGTTCATTTAGTGATTTTGCTGAACGCTCAAATTGTCCGCAGTTTGAGAAAGTGACAAAGCCAGTAATAACAGGAATTCACCGTCAAGAACTGTGTTTACCACGCATAGAGCAAGCACGATTGTTGATGGCGTGGTTGGTTCCAGGAGTAGAAGAAATCCGCACTAGCTATGGTCTAGATTTATTGTCAGTGTTATTGGCAGAAGGGCGAACTTCGCGTTTAGTGCGTGATTTGCGAGAAGACTTGCAATTGGTACAAGGAATTCATAGTAGTTTTTCTCTACAACGGGAATCAAGTTTATTTACAATTACTGCCTGGTTGGAACCAGAAAATCTGGAAGAAGTTGAGTCTTTAATTTGCGCTCATTTGGATAATTTGCAGACAGAAGGAATTAGCGAACAAGAACTTGCTCGTACACGCAGGTTGCTATGTAATGAGTATGCATTTTCTACTGAAACGCCAAATCAACTGACAGGGCTTTATGGATATTACAATACCATCGCCCAAGCTGAATTAGCTGTGACATATCCCCAGCAGATTAAGTCTTTTGATGTTCAAGAACTGCAAAAATTAGCTAAACAATATCTCTCACCGCAGAATTATGCGGTTACTGTACTTAAACCCTGTTAGTTATTGGGAATTGGGAATTGGGAATTGGGAATGGGGCATGGGGCATTGGGCAAATGACAAAGGACAAATGACAAATGACAAATGACAAAGGACAAATGACAACCTTGCTGCAAAAATCGCCTATCCATCGCACCGTATTGAATAATGGCATTGTTGTGCTGGCGGCAGAAAACCCTGCTGCGGATATTATTGCAGCGCGAATCTTTGTGCGTGCCGGTAGTTGTAACGAAAACCGGGAGCAAGCAGGGTTGGCGCATTTGCTATCAGCAGTGATGACAAAAGGATGCGATGGACTTTCTAGTTTGGAAATTGCTGAAAAAGTCGAGTCTGTAGGAGCAAGTTTGAGTGCGGATGCTGGCACTGATTATTTTTTGCTATCTTTCAAGACGGTAACATCAGATTTTGCGGAAATTCTAGCATTGGCAGGGCGGATTTTGCGATCGCCTACTTTTCCCGAAACTCAAGTGGAACTAGAACGTCGTTTAGCACTCCAAGATATTCGTTCGCAAAAAGAGCAACCTTTCAATGTCGCCTTTGAACAAATGCGGCAGGTAATGTACCAAAATCATCCCTATTCTATGTCAGTGCTGGGAGATGAAACCAGTATGAGCAGCTTAACTCGTGCGGATTTAGTAGAGTATCATCAAACTTATTTCCGCCCAGATAATGTAGTAATTAGTATTGCTGGTAGAGTCACACCCACAGACGCAGCAGCGTTGGTGGAAGAAGTTTTTGCTGATTGGCAAGCACCAGCTCAAGCACTGCCAATACTGAATTTACCTGAAATTAAAGTGGAACCACAGGTAAAGGTTAAGCCAGTACAAACACAACAATCAATCGTGATGCTCGGTTATTTGGGAACATCGGTAAGTTCTGTTGACTACGCTGCCCTGAAGTTGCTGTGTACCTACTTGGGAAATGGGCTTTCTAGTCGCTTGTTTGTCGAATTGCGCGAAAAACGCGGTTTAGCTTACGAAGTATCTGCCTTTTACTCCACAAGGCTATTTCCAGCCTCATTTGTCGTTTACATGGGTACAGCACCGGAGAATACCAGCATTGCCCTAGAAGGACTGCGTACAGAAGTAGATTTATTGTCTACCGCCGAAGTCTCTGAAAGCGCCCTCCAAGCTGCGAAAAATAAGATTCTGGGGCAGTACGCCTTGGGTAAACAAACAAACGGGCAAATTGCTCAGATATACGGCTGGTATGAAATTTTGGGCTTAGGAATTGATTTTGATACCAAGTTTCAAGAATTGATTGCGGCGGTGAGTGCCAAAGATGCGATCGCTGCTGCAAGTAAGTATTTAAAATCACCTTATTTGTCTTTAGTTGGTCAAGAAGAAGCAATTAACCGAGCGATCGCGTAACTAAAACTGTGCGAAGCCGATAGCTTACCTCTACGGGAAGCAAGCTACGCGTAACGTATCGCAGAGAAGACATCGTAAATAGAGCAGCTGTTTTTTAGACCAAGCGGCTGTACCATTAGCATGAGAATATTCTGGGAGTAAATTCCATGCAAAGCAGCCTGACAGCAAGTATTTTGAGTTACTTAAAATTACTAGACCCCACTGTAAATCGCTGTGGAATGGAAAAACGGCAAAAAAGTTGGTGGACAAAGAGGTCTAAATCTTTCTCAGCCATTGAAATACTCTTGTTATCCGCAACGCCTCTGCTTATTGCCTCAACACCTTTAATATCAATAGCAGCGCCACAAAAAATTGCCCAAATAAATCCTGGAGATAGCATCAGCCGCCCTAACCTCAAAGTTGGTAGCCAAGGCGAACGCGTATCTGAACTTCAGGCAGCTTTGAAACTTTTGGGTTTTTACTCTGGTGCAGTAGATGGTATTTATAGTGAGAATACAGCCAGTGCTGTTGCCCGTTTTAAACAAGCAGCTGGCTTGAATCCAGATGGCGTTGTTGATGCCAGCACTTGGCAAAGACTTTTCCCTAATCAACCAGTAGCAGCATCAACCATCCCTTCATCCCAGCCAAGATTTAACTCAGCTACGAATTTTCCTGTTCCAACCCAGGCTAGCAGTCTCACCAACGTTGCAAATCCTAACCCTAACCCCCCAAGACAAGCTGCAACACAAGTTGCGACTAGCCCTGAGCCAAGACCTACTACCCCAAAAAAAGCTGCAACACAAGTTGCGACTAGCTCTGAGCCAAGACCTGCTACCCCAAAAAAAGCTGTAGCACAAGTTGCGACTAGCCCTGAGCCAAGACCTGCTACCCCAAGAAAAGGTACAACTTCAAGCACACAAAAAACGCCAAATCGTACTACATCCACTGCTAGAACTCAGTCAGCTACACGGACTGGGCAAACTACTCGAACTCAGAAAAACACAACTACTCAGCGAACTCCTGGTATTCAATATACCTCCGAAGGATTGCCAATTTTACGTATAGGATTACGTGGTTCTGAAGTTGTTAAGTTGCAACAACAACTGAAAAAGCTTGGTTTCTTGAAAGGCGATGCCGATGGAGACTTTGGTGAGACAACCGAGGCTGCTGTGCAAGCAGCACAAAAGCGCTATGGTTTAGAAGCTGATGGTGTAGTTGGTGGCTCTACCTGGGAGGTTCTTTTGCGGCGCTAGCCTTACTAGGGAGCATAGCCAGCGTCTCTTTTGCCTGTAACCAAAGTTGCGGGCAAGATGCTCCGAAGTTCTGATAGACTTATTTCTTTTTTAGAAGTCCCCAAGGTACAGAAGTTTTTCAACTTTAATAAACCTCTGTAGCAATATTGTTCCGTTACGCAAAGGAGGAGAAGGAAGAAATGCTTAACTGAACTATATTGACCTCTGTAGGAGTTTTGCGCTTCACAGCATTTTTTATCAAAACAGAATTTAGGAGTCAGAATATCCAACTGAATTCTGACTCCTGAATTCTGACTCCTGAATTCTTCTTTATGAATTTAATCCGGTACATCCTGCAATACGATAAAGATACACCGATTAGAAATATCTCTCTATGCCAGGACGGAAAAATTACATTACTTTTGGGCTGACAAAGGATAATAGCAACTTTATGAGTCAAGCAGAAAGACACATGACAGTGCTACAAATCACAACTGGCGACAGTGAAATTAATTAAACTTACTGCTAATTCCTCTAAAAAAACTTATGCAACACTTTTTATTAACTTGGCTCGGTACTGCGGTGGCGTTATTGATTACTACTAAAATCGTTTCGGGATTCGTGGTCACGGGTTTTGTGACTGCCTTGGTTGCTGCCTTTGTTATTGGTCTGGTTAATGCATTTATTAGACCAATTTTGCAGATTTTGGCCTTTCCGATTACCTTACTCACCTTTGGTTTGTTTGCATTGGTGATTAACGCCTTAACCCTTTGGCTGGCAAGTGTTTTAACTCCTGGTTATGGTTTTGAAATTCAGGGCTTTCTACCTGCTTTGTTAGGTTCAATTGTGCTAGCTATTGTTTCTAGCATAATTAACTATTTTTTGAGAGTTGTTGACTAGAAAAATTAGTTAATTTTTGTAATACTCATAATATTTGAGGCTTGGGCAACAGCTAGCGTCATTGCTCCTGGTTGCCCTTGTAGCTGGAAAATTTTTTTAGGAACTAAGAGTCTCGCTCCCAATGCTTCTGTGCTGCTGCTAAAGGGGGGAGCAGTCAACAACGAGGCTTGAGTCGCTGCAATAATAGCAGCTGCCTCTGCTACGCTAGGTGTACCTATTTTGTGGTCAGTAATTGTGGCAGGGTTGGGTACACAGACAGAGCAAAGAATTTCCGCAGAAAAGGTTTTTAGGGGCAGATTGCGTAGGTGGCAAAGTTCTACTAAACCAACTTCCAAGGCTTTAGCGTCAATGGTGGCAATCCCTGCGATCGCACTTTGAGAAAGTTGATTTTCTCGAAAGGCTTCCTCAATAGCCCAATCAATCAATTGCCGTGAGGTTCCCCGCTTACAACCGATTCCTACCCAGAAAACCTGTTGCACTTGGTGTATTATCCTTAATTCAATTCTTCAAGATTTGGTGTTGGCTTATAGGAAGCGATCGCACTTTGGCGATCGCTTCCCTGATCATCGAAAAACGCAAACTTTTTTACACTAAGTACTCCATTTTGTCAACTAGAAACTTTCACCGCCGCTTCTGTTTGGGAATGCAATAACAAGCCGTATTCCAAGCCCTCCACCACCGCTTGATAGGAAGCCTCCAAAATATTGGTGGAAACCCCTACAGTCGTCCAGCGTTGACGACCATTGCCTGATTCTACCAACACACGGGTTTTTGCCGCAGTGCCCGTATGTCCGTTGAGAATCCGCACTTTGTAATCCGTCAAATCAAAGGTTGCTATTTGGGGATAAAAGTTCACCAAAGCCTTGCGTAAAGCCGCATCCAAAGCTGCAACGGGGCCATTACCTTCTGCCGCCTCCAGAATATTTTTGCCGTCAACAGCGATTTTAACTGTAGCTAGGGCGTTACTAGTTTCTTTCCCCTCAATCAAGTCACAGTGGACTTGAAAACCTTTGACTTCAAAAAACTTCTGGCGACCTCCCAAAGCTTCGTGCATCAGTAGTGCAAAACTGGCCTCTGCTGCTTCAAATTGAAATCCTTCACTCTCCAAATCTTTGAGACGTTGGAGAATTTGCTTGGCTTCTGCCTTTAGCTGATCGAGGTCAATCCCAAAACTGCGGGCTTTGGCTAGAACATTACTAAGTCCAGACTGTTCAGAAATCACAATGCGGCGATGATTCCCGACTTGTTCCGGTTGAATATGTTCGTAAGTCAGGGGATTACGTTCTACTGCTGATACATGAATACCGCCCTTGTGGGCAAAAGCCGAAAGTCCCACAAAGGGAGCGTGTTCATCTGGCGCGAGGTTGACGACTTCACTAACAAAACGACTAGCTTCTGTAAGTTGTGTTAGCTGGTCTTCTGTGATACAACTGTAACCCAACTTCAGTTGTAAATTGGGAATTAACGAACAGAGGTTAGCATTACCGCAACGTTCACCGTAACCATTAATTGTGCCCTGTACCATCTTTGCCCCTGCCATCACGGCGGCTATTGCGTTAGCAACCGCCATTTCTGAATCGTTATGAGTATGAATTCCAATTTGGGGGATTGTCCTTTGTCCTTTGTCCTTGGTCATTGGTTCTTGACTAATGACAAATGACAAATGACTACTGACATCTTGAACAATTTGCCCAATTTCATGAGGTAAAGTGCCGCCATTGGTATCACAGAGGACTAGCCATTCAGCACCAGATGCGATCGCAGCCTCTAATGTTTGTAAAGCATAATCTGGATTGTGCTTGTAACCATCAAACCAATGTTCGGCATCGTAGATAATGCGACGACCTTGAGAACGGAGGTACTCAATGGTGTCACGAATCATCGCCAAATTTTCTTCTAATGTCGTTTTGAGGCTAGTTGTAACATGTAAATCCCAAGACTTACCAAAAATCGTTACCCAGCGAGTTCCCGCAGCCAAAATATCCTGTAGCATCGGTTCGGTTGCGGCAGTGGAGTTGGGCCGTCGAGTCGAACAAAAAGCCACAATTTCAGCTTGTTTTAGCGGATCTTCTTGGAGTTGCCAGAAAAATTGTACATCCTTGGGATTAGCACCAGGCCAACCGCCTTCAATGAAGGGAACTCCCAGTTGATCGAGTCTCTTGGCAATGCGTAACTTATCTTCTATCGATACAGATAGCCCCTCGCGCTGAGTGCCATCCCGTAATGTAGTGTCATAGAGCCAAAGTTGAGGTGAGGAATTTGTGGTCATAAAACTGGGACCGACGAGACAACTTTCGAGGCAATGTGTCAATATACAACAAAAAGCCAGTTTGGCAATTTAAAAATGCCTAAAGTACTAGCTGAAGGTAAAACAATTCAGTGCGTAAGCGGAAGCAATCTCAGAACAATTTTGCTGCAAAATGGTATTCACCTCTACAATGACGGTGCTAAGGTAATAAACTGTCGGGGCATTGGCAGTTGCGGAACCTGTGCGGTTAAGGTAGAGGGCGAAGTATCAGCAGCGAATTGGCGCGATCGAGCCCGGCGTTCGCTTCCTCCCCATTCTCCTACAACAGACTTGCGTTTAGCCTGCCAAACTCAGGTTTTAGGCGATGTGAAAGTGACAAAGTTTGATGGATTTTGGGGACAAGGTTCTCGAATAGTGTGGACACCAAAAGGTTAAAAAGGAGTAAGACAAGATGGGTAGATGGACACCCCTAATTTTAATGGCTGGAGGTTTAGCCATTCTGCTTGGTACATTACTAGGCATCAATTTTCCTATGGGCGTGCAAAGCGCTAACGCTCCCAGTGGTAAAGCAGCAAAAGTTCTGCCAGCTAATATCAATGTTAATAGCAGTGCTGGCAGCAAAAATGAAGAAACTGCAACAGAAGGAAACGAAACAACCGAAACAACCGAAACAAACGAAAATAGACGCAGTATTGTAGCCCCAAGACCTGACAACAGAAGCAGTGTTGCTCAGAATCCTTCTGATGACTCAACATCACCTGCTGACAGTACAACAGACGGCAGTACAGATAGTTCCGAAAACACGCCATCCAGCGATTCTAGTCAAGGCAACGAACCAATTCGCGCCTTGTGGTAACGATATATCTGTCTTTAGTTACGAGTTATAAGTTATAAGTTATGAGTTAATTAGTTATGAGTTATTAGTTATGTACTAATGATAAATGGCTAATGATAAATGACTAATGACTAATGACTAGTGAGATCGTAATTATTGGTGGCGGCGTTATTGGTTTAGCGATCGCTATTGAACTAAAAATGCGCGGGACAAACGTCACCGTGCTTTGTCGTGACTTTCAAGCTGCCGCTACCCACGCCGCCGCCGGGATGTTAGCACCAGACGCGGAAAACATTACTAATGAGGCAATGCGTTCATTGTGTTGGCGATCGCGTGCTTTATATCCCGACTGGACAACTAAACTAGAAGAACTAACTGGTTTAAATACTGGCTACCGTGCCTGTGGTATTCTCGCACCCGTCTTTGAAGAGGCGCAAGGGAGCAGGGAGAAGGGAGCAGGGAGCAAGGGGAAGGGGGAAATCTCTCCTCTGCACCCTTCCCACTGCTCTCCTGCCTCTTCCCCGGCTTACTGGTTAAATAAAGAGGCAATTCATCAATATCAGCCAGGATTAGGAGCAGAGGTAGTTGGTGGCTGGTGGTATCCTGAAGATGCACAAGTTGATAATAAGGCTTTAGCTCAAGTATTGCGGACGGCGGCTGAGTGTGTTGGTGTTGAACTCAAAGACGGTATTACAGTAGAAGCATTTTTACAGCAGCAAGGACAAGTGGTTGGCGTGCAAACCAATGTTGGGATAATTCGCGCCGCGCACTATGTTTTAGCTTCAGGTGCTTGGTCAAATGAGTTATTGCCGCTACCTGTGCTACCCAGAAAAGGACAAATGCTGAGTGTACGGGTACCAGAATTTGCGCCGGAAGTGCCCTTAAAGCGGATTTTGTTTGAGCAGAATATTTACATCGTACCAAGACGCGATCGCCTGATTATTGGGGCAACAAGCGAAGATGTTGGCTTCACCCCCAACAACACCCCAGACGGCATTCAAAAATTATTACAAGCTGCCATCCGACTATATCCCCAATTAAAGTATTATCCTATCCAAGAGTTCTGGTGGGGATTTCGCCCAGCCACCCCCGATGAGTTACCCATCCTTGGTACTAGCCACTGTCAAAATTTAACCCTTGCTACAGGTCATTACCGTAACGGGATTCTACTTACACCTGTAACAGCCGTATTGATTGCCGATTTAATCTTAGAACAAAAGCCTGATCCTCTACTTGCTGATTTTCACTATTCGCGCTTCCAATCCGAGCCATCTACCCCCACTCCAATGCTGACTCACTCTGCCAACTTCTCCAACGGGAATCGTCCTGCTATATTCTCCCTCCCAGTTCAAGACTCGCCGCTAATTATTGCTGGCAAAACCTTTCAATCCCGCTTAATGACGGGAACCGGTAAGTATCGCAGCATAGAAGAAATGCAGCAAAGCCTCGCTGCCAGTGATTGCCAGATTGTCACCGTGGCTGTACGACGGGTACAAACCAAGGCCCCCGGACATGAAGGTTTAGCCGAAGCTTTGGATTGGACAAAAATTTGGATGTTGCCCAATACCGCAGGTTGCCAAACTGCTGAAGAAGCGATTCGGGTGGCGCGTTTAGGGCGAGAAATGGCGAAATTGTTAGGGCAGGAAGATAATAATTTTGTCAAGTTAGAAGTGATACCTGACCTTAAGTATTTACTCCCAGACCCAATTGGGACGCTGCAAGCCGCAGAACAACTGGTTAAAGAAGGTTTTGCAGTATTGCCTTATATTAACGCTGACCCCATGTTAGCCAAGCGTTTAGAAGAAGTAGGGTGTGCGACGGTAATGCCTTTGGCATCGCCCATTGGTTCTGGACAAGGGCTAAAAACAACCGCCAACATCCAAATCATCATCGAAAATGCGAATGTGCCAGTGGTGGTAGATGCTGGTATTGGTTCACCCTCAGAAGCTGCTCAAGCAATGGAATTAGGAGCAGATGCTTTATTGATTAATAGTGCGATCGCTCTTTCTGCCAACCCAGCAGCAATGGCTCGTGCCATGAATTTAGCAACAGTCGCCGGTCGCCTAGCATACCTTGCTGGCAGGATGCCGATTAAAGATTACGCCAGTCCTAGTTCGCCTCTCACTGGGACGATTACTAATTAGGGAATGGGGAATGGGGAATGGGGAATGGGGAATGGGGAATGGGGAATGGGGAATGGGGAAAAGGGGACAAGAGGTGAGAACTTGAAACAAGTCTTTCCCCTTATCCCCAATTCTCCTTGTCCTCTTCCCAATGCCCAATGCCCAATGCCCAATGCCCAATGCCCAATTCCCAATTCCCAATTCCCAATTCCCAATTCCCAATAATGTAACGATTTGTCTAGCAGTTTCAGAGCGGATTTAGCATTTATGTAACATTAAATGAAGTATCAAGATAAAGGAATTAATTCATGCCCTATACCAATGAAGAAGGCGGCCTTCTGAATAATTTTGCCCGGGAACCAAAGATTTATCAAGCAGAACCTCCAACACAAGGGCAAAAACGAACTTATCTCATACTAGGAATTGCCGCTACAGCTTTGGTTGTCGGCTTGATTCTAGTCGCCTTCTTCGTTTCTAAGAGCAGTTAATCATAAAATATTTTCAGAAAACTTAATCTTCTTTATCGTTTTTCAGGTTCCGATTTTAAGAGGGGCCTGCTTTTTTATTTTTTGTTAAAATTGAATTAGCCATTAAAGTATATAATTATACTTTTCATGACTGTTTGGCTTGAAGGCTGAATTTATTCTGAGCAACACAACATCTACTTAAAAATAATTTTTATTACAGCAGTTTGCAAATAAGTGAGCTATAAAATGTAGGACTCAAAATCACATATCAAAAATTTCTGCTTCCTACCTCCAGCCTCCAAACCCGTAGCTTTGTACTTCATACAAAAGAAAACTGCTGTATGACTTGAGCCCACTTAGATATACCCAAAACGTTGATATGTACTATGTTTTGGCTTTTTAGCCGCTATGAGCGTGAATGATACTGCACACAACAATAATTCTACTTTGAATCGGCAAGTATACCACCGCCTGAAACTTGCCCTAAGCCTTGGCTTACGACGACAACTTTTTTTAGCAGTATGTGATGATTTACACCTAAGAAATCAGGTAGCAGCTCGCTTGCATTCTACATTGGCTTATCCTGTTGGACAGGTGCTATATCAGTCATCAAATGCCCAAGAAAATAGCACTCCAGCTTATCCGCGCTTAGTCACATTGCGTTTAAATTTAAACGAACCCAATCCCATAGTTCAGATAAATCAATGGTTAGCTAATTATCCACCACCAATTGTTGGAGCATCAAAAGATACCCCTGGAAGACCTTTTCCAGTACCAGCATTTCAGATTGTCGGCGTGGAACATCTCACCAAGGAAACAGTAGCAACACAGCGTTTATTTTTACACTATCTCCGCTTAAGTGAGCAATATTTTTCTACACAAGAATCCAGTCGATTCCTAGAATCTAACTTACTGTTGTGGATACCGCGTCCTTGGTTATCTGCCATCAAGCAATCAGCACCACAGTTTTGGCGTTGCCGGACTGGTGTATTTGTGTTTGCTGGAGAACCCACACCCGCGACTCAAAATGCAGGCTATCCAGAACGTTTTTCACCTTCCAGAAACTTGGATTTAGGGAATATTGAGCAGTCGGTTTTAGATAAATCAGTTAACCAAGCAGAACTCAAAACCCCAACCTCCGAGTTCAAGTTTGAGAATAATTCCGGTTTCCCAGCAGAGATACAAGGGAATGGCATACACAAAACCCAGGAATTTACTAATAGGTCTGGTAGTGGTAAAAATAATCAATCGCTGTTGTCTTTATCTTATGTAAGTAGCGAGTTAACAGAGCTAGTAATCGCAACAATTAACGCAAGTAGGGATAAAAATACTGAAAATTATTTACAACCGCAGCAGATTTTGTTGGAGATTGAAGAATTACACGAAAAGCAAGCTTCAGGGGATGTACTGGCAGAAGCTTATCATCGCTTGGGCACTTTATACCGCCTTCGGATTGAGCAAGGAGAGTCAACCCTAGAAAACCTGATGGTGGCAATTATTGCCTATCAGGAGGCTATTAGCTATGACGAAAGCTCACCACAACTTCCAGATATCTTGAATGATTTGGGTACACTCTACTGGATGCTATACCGTACACCACCCAATTCAGAGGAGGGACAAACTTATATAGAGCAGGCAATAGAATTTTATCAGTTGGCATTAAAGATGATTTCACCGCAGACGCATCGGGAAACTTACGCTCGTGTGCAAAATAATTTGGGGACAGCTTATGGTGATTTAGCTCGTTTTTCTCACCCATCTGAAAATTGGCAGGAGGCAATATTAGCTTACAACGAAGCACTCAGCTACCGTACAGCCGATATGGATTCATTAAAGTATGCAGCTTGCCAGAATAATTTGGGTACTGCTTACTGGCATCTAGGGCAATACAACCAACCGATTGTGCATTTAAAGAAAGCGATCGCAGCTTACAACGAAGCACTCGTATACTACAACCCCGAAGAGGAACCGCTCAAGTATGGGATGATTCAAAACAACATCGGCACTGCCTGTTGGAATTTGGCACAATACGAACAACCTGCCCAAAATCTCCAGCTAGCTATTAATGTCTATAGCAAAGCTCTTAAGTATCGCACTCCAGCTAATGTTCCCAGCGCCTGCGCCGCTACACAAAATAATCTCGGTACTGCCTACTGGCACTTAGCGAACCTTTCTCAGACAACTAAAGAGGCACGTCAAAAGTATTTGCAACTATGTATCAGCGCTTATGAAGAGGCTATAGCTTTAGCTCGCTCACTTAGCGGTACTCCTTTAAGCTTTGACTTGCTTGCCTCTTATAATAACTTGGCACTAGCACATTATCAGCTAGTAATAGATAAGTCGTTTAATGGTGACAAAGCAACACATTCTCAACACTTAGAAGTAGCTTTAGACTACCATTTGCAAGCCTTAAACGGATTGAGCAAACAATCAGAGGCTTATCAAACAACCTTCACTTATGTGGTGAAAACTATTCGTGCTTTTCATAATGAATTAGGGATACAAGGACAAACTCTAGCTTTATCTAAAGTTCCTAGTCAGTTGTTACCAGAGATTTTGTCAAAGTTATAAGGTATTGAGGAGTAACTTGATATCAACTTGATAATTACTCAGAGCATCAAGTAAGGTTATCTGGCTAAGTAGATGCTCTCACTTTTTCGGGTATCTCTATTTCATAACTTTTGTGGATAATAAAAAATTAAAACCCGCCAGCGCAGGTTTCGTTTGTATGGTTCTGTGACTATCAGTACCGCAGATAAATCATTCGTTAAGAAAACGAAAATATTTCCCAATTTCTAGCAAATCAATTTAAAATGGAAGCAAGAGTTCGCAGTTAGCCCATCGCCTCTATTTAAGGGCTTAGATATGTGGACATAAGTAATAAAACAACCTTTAGGAACAAGATGATACTCGTTTACGCCGCATAAATGTCTTGCCTCTGATTTGAGTAACCCACATTAGCAGGATACTAATTCAGAGTTGCGATCGCACAGGCTCCCATAATAAAAAGTACTTTTATCTTCGGAATACGCTTATAGACAGGTTTAAAAACAGTCAGAAACAAACTCAGTAAATCACCGTCATCAAATACATCACATACACAAAGGACAACCCTCTTATGGCTCGCTCACATCAATGGAAATCTAGAACTGCTGCACTAATGGCAATAGCCGTTACCGCAAGCGTCGCTAGCCCCCTATTAAGCTTGGCTCCTGCCAATGCACAATATAGAATTGGGCAAGACAGAAATACTCAATATGGAAATGTTACCATTCCTTCTGGGGTTGCTTTTCCTGTCACCTACGAGAAAGAGACTATTACTATTGCTCCTGGGGAAAGTAAATCTATAACCTTGAGAATAGCCAATGACATTATCGACAGAAATAGAAATGTCTTAATTCCTGCTGGAACTAAAGTAAATGGACGGCTAGAATCTGTTGACTTAGATAATTATTCAAGAAATACAGATGACAACCAAGGAAAAGGCGTGCGGTTTGTCGCTCAAGAATTAGAATTTTCTAATGGTCAGCGTCAGTCGATTAATGCAACTTCTCGGACATACACCACAACTCAAAAAGTTTCACAGGGCCCTAGCACTGGTCAGGTTTTAACTGATGCAGCTATTGGTGGAGGTGCTGGTCTTTTAGGTTCACTAATTACTGGTAACAACAGAATAGATGATTTAAAACCTGTTATTGGTGCGGCTGCGGGTGCAGGTGCAAGTGTCCTATTACGGAAAAAAGAAGCAAATGTGTTTGTCATCAGACCCGCACAAGATTTAAGGCTCACACTGAATTCTAATTTGAATTTAGTACCACGCTCGCGCTACTAGATTTAACTCTATTCAAGTTGTGACTTTAATCACCCCTCATAGGCGATCGCCACTTTAACTAGAGTGTGCGATCGCCTTCATTTTTAGACCTAAAAAATTCTATTTAATAGCAACTATCATATCTCTATATCGTCTTCATCACCATCGATATTTATTGGAATACTTATTGAAGTATGCTATTGAAGGAAAGAGCTAGGAAAGTCATCTCTATTTTATTCTCTATCTAAAAGAGTATTCAAAATTACCTAATATCCTGATACTTTTTCTCAAGTAGTGTATAAAAGAGCATTTTATTATGGTAAGTAAAGGTTTCATTTTAAGCACATCTCTTGCAATTCCCGTGGTGTTAATTCTTTTGACTCAGGGAGAAAAGATAAAAGTATCTTTAGTTGAAAATGCCCCTCAGATATCCACTAACAACGAAATTAGCCTATCCAGCAACAAGCTAATTAGCGCGAATTCAACACCGAAAACATACTATGTTAGTGGTAATGGAAACGACAAAAATAGCGGACTTTCTACTTCATCCGCATTTAGAACAATTCAGAAAGCAGCAGACCTTACCAACCCAGGTGATACAGTATTGATTATGAATGGAGTCTACAAAAATGTAGCCAAAGCTTTGAGTGTAGTAAGTATTAAACGTTCTGGAACTGCAAATGCATGGATTAGGTATAAAGCATATCCTGGACATTTCCCAAAAATTCAGCACAATACATGGAACGGTGTTCTGATTTCAAGTGGTGCTTCATATATTGAGATCAACGGACTGGAGGTTATAGGGAATAATGCCAATATAACTCTTGATTATGCGATGAGTGAGAAGACTAACAAACTAAACCCACTCACAAATGGAAACTGCATCAGCATTGACGGACGCACCAGTGGTCATGTTCATCACATCCGTATTCTGAACAATAAAGTGCATGACTGTGGAGGAGCAGGTATTTCAGCGATTCAATCAGATTATGTGACAGTAGATAATAACGTAGTTTTCAATAATGCCTGGTATGGTGTTTATGGTTCTAGTGGTATTTCAATGTTGAATAATTGGAATTCTGACAAAAACCAGGGATATAAAATGTTTGTTACCAACAACAAGGCTTACAACAATCGTATGTACATCCCTTGGATTGCAGTTGGAAAGATCACAGATGGGAATGGTATTATTATTGATACTACAAGAAACGATCAGAATAACTCAAAATTGGGCGCATATCAAGGACGTACATTAGTTAAAAACAATCTTACATTTAATAATGGTGGCTCAGGTATTCATACATTTTTAAGCGAGCATATTGATATTGTAAATAACACTGCTATTTTAAATAATCAAAGTCCAGAAATTAAAGATGGGCAAATATTTGCTAATGTATCATCTGATGTCAGGATTTTAAACAATATTTTATATGCTTTTCCTGGCAAAGATATTAATAGTAACAATAAAAATAAAAACGTTGTTTATGATTACAATATATACCTGAATGCTTCTAAAATAAGTGTTAAGGGAACTCACGATATTGTTGCAGATTCACAGGTTTTAAAAAAGTATCCTACTATCGAAAAAATATCTAATGATTGGAAATCGCGGCTAGATAAACAAAATCCACCAACACGGATTTATGTAGAGTCTAACTCCGCAGGTTTTGTTTGTGAGTCAGTAACTTATAGTTTACAAGGGAAACCAATCCAAGCAGGATGCTCCCCGCTATCTTTAGCTCAAATTGCTTTTTCTGATGTTTCATCTAACTATTGGGCAGCACAATTTATTCAACAATTGTCACAGCGTGGTGTAATTGCTGGATTTCCTGATGGTAGGTTCCGCCCTGAAGAACCGGTGACACGCGCTCAATTTGCCGCTATGGTCAACAAAGCTTTCCCTAAATCACAGCAGAGGCAGGCGATCAATTTTGCTGACGTGCCTAGCAACTATTGGGCATACAGTGCAATTGAGCAAGCCTATACCATTGGTTTTTTATCTGGATATCCCGGTAATCGTTTTCAACCTAACCAGGCTATTCCCCGCCAGCAGGTTTTGGTTTCCCTCGCCAACGGTCTGGGATATACTTCTGGTGGCAATAGCGAAAACACTCTGAAATATTTCAACGATGCCTCTAAGATTGCTAGCTATGCTCGTAGCCCGATCGCAGCCGCAACCCAAAAGCAAATTGTGGTGAACTATCCTAATGTCAAGTCCCTGAATCCAACCGCAACCGCAACTCGCGCCCAGGTAGCAGCTTTTATCTACCAAGCACTGGTTAGTTCTAACCAAGCCTCAGCAATTAACTCGCCTTATGTCGTGTCAAACCTCAGCAATTAACTGCCTAATCAACAATTATCCATGTCTATAATCATTGCTGGAGAACGTAGTGGGGTGGGCAAGACAACAGTCACGCTTACCCTTTTAGCATCTTTACGTCGTCGCGATCGCTTGGTGCAATCTTTCAAGGTAGGCCCAGACTACATCGATCCGATGTTTCATCAACACGTAACTGGTCGTCCTTGTCGCAACTTAGACCCAGTGTTGACTTCAGAAACCTACGTTCAGCAATGTTTTGCCCGTCATAGTCAACTGACTGAATATGCCCTAGTAGAAGGGGTAATGGGATTATTTGATGGAATTTCGTCATTGGTCATTAGTTCTTTGTCTTCTGCAAATGACAAAGGACTAATGACTAATGACAAAGGACAAATTACTGACTTTGCAAGTACGGCACACATTGCACGGCTTTTAGATTTACCTGTGGTGTTGGTGATTGATTGCAGTCGCTTGTCTGGTTCTGTCGCTGCAATCGCTCACGGCTACCAATCTATTGACCCCCGAATTAAAATAGCTGGGGTAGTATTAAACCGCGTGGGAAGCGATCGCCACCTCTCTCTCCTCAAAGATGCCCTAAAACCCTTACAATTACCTATTCTCGGCGTGCTGCGCCGTCAAGATAATATCACAATTCCCGATCGCCATTTGGGTTTAGTACCCACAGCAGAACTTCCCGAACTCAATGCTTTAATTGATCGCCTCGCCGATTTAGGAGATACTTGCTTCGATTGGCAAAACTTATTGCCCCTGTTAAAATCACAACCTCTGCCTCCTCCCCCTAATCTGCCTCATTCTCCCTCCTCGATCAGAATTGCAGTTGCCCGCGATCGCGCTTTTAATTTTTATTACCAAGACAATCTCGATTTGCTACAACAACTTGGTGCAGAACTGGTTTTCTGGAGTCCATTAGAAGATGCTGCAATACCAAAAGATGTCCAGGGAATGTATTTTGGGGGAGGTTTCCCAGAAGTTTTTGCCCAGCAACTAGCAGAAAATACCAGCGTTCGTGATGGAGTGAAAACAGCAATTCTGGAAGGAATGCCTGCGATCGCTGAATGCGGAGGATTAATGTATTTATGTGAGCAAATTATCGATTTTGAGGGTAAATCTTGGGCGATGACGGGAGTTTTACCAACATCTGCTGTCATGGGTGCGCGTCTAACTTTGGGCTATCGTCGTGCAGTAGCTTTGCAAGATAATCTGTTAGTGAAGGCAGGTACAACTGTTCACGGACATGAATTTCATCGTTCCCATTTAACCTTAACTCCCACTAAGCCCCTATTTGAAACTTCTCGCTACGATTGTGACGAAAATATGGGATGCGAGGGATGGGGTTTTCCTGCAAATGTTCATGCTTCTTATGTGCATTTGCATTGGGGAGAAAGTAGAGAAATTCCCGAACAGTTTCTTAAAAAATGTAGAACTTATACCATTTCTTTGTGAGGCTGCGCTAAACCCTTTTAACTTCTTTCTTTGTGTCCTTTGCGTCCTACCCTGCGGGAAGCCGCTCCGCGTCTATGCGGTTCGTTATTCTTAAATATGATTTAGCGCATCTTCAGACAACGTGAGTTCGACGGAGTGAATTGACTGTGGTAGGAGGCTTTGGGTTTAATTCAACGTGAGTTCGATAAATTCATATCGTCATTTAACTTACGAATCAGACGGGATAACTCACGAATGATATTCACCGCAATTTCAGGAGTTTCTTCGATCGCATCATACAATTGCTCTTGCGTCAGTTCCAAAAATTCGCAAGGTTCCAAAGTTGTTGCAGAGGCAGAACGAGGTTGAGTATCAAATACTGCCATCTCACCAAAGTATTTTCCCTGTTCCACCTCTGCAAGCATTTTATTGCCGATGTGAACTTTAACCCGGCCTGACACGACAATATAAAGCGATCGCCCTTCTTCTCCTTGGCGAAAGATGGTGTAATTAGCTGGAAATGACAGTTCGTTCATCACTGAAGTGAGCCGCACAATAAAATCATCCCGCAATTCCTTAAAAATCGGGACTCGCCGGACAAATAATAAACGGTCAACACTGGTTAGCATAATTACAAGTTAAACATAAAACATTACTGTAAATTTTAAACCTGAAGGCAGAGCGCAATTAGTCATATTAACCGATGTTGAACGCTAGCCGCCAAGAATATCTCAAACTTTAGCCTGTCTTTGATCTGACTTTCCACATAACGTGAAAAGTCCACCAAAAACCTAACCCCCTTCCCGCGTCGGGAAGGGGGAAAATTCAAAGTCTCTCTCCTTAAAGGAAGAAAGAAATAGAAGAGAGGTTTTCCAGATGCCGTGAAAAGTCAGGTCTTTGATAGGAGCGATGCCTACGGCGGTAAACTACGCTCTTAAACTTCTCAGATACTAACTCAGTATGAAACGCAACCAACTGCCAGTCTGTTTTGTTAAAAACCTTGCCAGCCCCGCTAAAGCAACACCTATAAAATAGACTGTTTATCAATCACCTTTATTTATCGTTTTAAAAAACAAGAGTATTTGCTCTTATTGGGTTGCAAGCCATAATATTGACTTCATGAGCTCCCAAGGTACCTTGCTGAGAAAAAAATCACCAATTTGATTAGAGGCAATCGCCTGTAAAAACTGGGGAACTGGCTGATGACTAGCGAACCTCAATCGGTTGTCGTTAGGTAAAACAGTCGCAAAATCTCCTTATCTACCCTCACCGCGAGGTGCAGAGAAGGACTAGGACATAACAGCATTGAATTATCGTGAGCAACAATTATGAGTTGGCTAATTAGTACATTATTTATTGGGATATCTGTCGCTTTTGCAACTACCTTTGACGACAATTTATATTTGACAGCTTTTTTTGGAAAAGTCAATCGCAGCTTTCGTCCTAAGCATATTATTATCGGTGAATTTCTGGGATTTACTACCTTAGTGTGCGCTAGTCTCCCTGGTTTCTTCGGTGGTCTTCTGATTCCTAGCACCTGGATTGGATTACTAGGTTTGCTTCCCATTGCTATTGGTATCAGTAATTTCATCAGTCGAGAAGAAGAAGGAGAGACAGTGCAAGCTGTGTCAGTTGAGTTAAAGTCTCCTGTCAAATCTGAACGCCAGAATAAATCATTATTAGCAACCATCCGCGATCCTCAAACCTACCGCGTTTCTGCTGTCACCATTGCCAATGGAGGAAACAACATTGGGATCTATGTACCTTTGTTTGCTAGTAGCAATCTTCCAAGTTTGAGTGTAATTTTGTGTGTTTGTTATTTCAGTATTGGAGTGTGGTGTTTCCTGTCTTACAACCTGACTCGTAATCCTCTGATGACTCCCGTTTTAACCCGCTTCGGCCGAAAAGTCTTCCCATTTGTCTTAATTTACCTGGGACTATCTATCTTAATTAAGAGTGAATCATATCGACTGTTACCTAATCTGGCAATGCTTTCTAATTAGGCATTACACCCGAACTGAAAACTGTTTACCTGGGAATGCCATGTCTACGATGGTCACTGACTTGTACTGAGTGCAGTCGAAGCATACCACTTCATAAAAGCAAGCTACGTGCAGCGTCTCGTCGAGAAGTGCAGGCTACGCCTACGCAGATGGGTGCTATTCCCTGACATAACCAAACAATTACCCAATCGTTTCCCATCCAAAAAGATTTTTTTAATCACTTGAATTTATCAACTTGAATCAAAATAATATTTGATCTTATCAATCAATTTATCTAAAGTGAGAATAAAGCACATTATTGATGGCTCTTATAAAAGCAAACCCACTACTACGAATAATGATAGGAAGGAACTCATGAATCAATCAAATTCCAAAAAATTAACTCGGTGGATTGTAACAGTAGTATTTCTGGTACTTGTCGCAGGATTTTCGCTCCTTGATCAGCCAGCAGTTAAAGCTCAAACATTAACAACATCCATACCTACTGAGTCTGAATTAGCTCCAGTCACATCTCCGGTTACACCGCCAATGGAGTCTGAACTAGCTCCAGTCATACCTCCGGTTACATCGCCAATGGAATCTGTAACTTCCCCAGTTATACCTCCAGTTGTATCTGTAGCAACAAATGTTAGACATTTATTACAAACCAATGAATGTGTCGGATGTAACCTAACTGGAGCAATGCTTAAGGATGCAAACCTGCAAGCGGCTAATTTGGAGGGTGCTAACTTACAAAATGCAGACTTAGAAAGGGCTAACCTACAGCAAACAAACTTAAAAGGGGCAAACTTTCAAGGAGCAGATTTAGGTAAGGTAAACCTTTTGGGAGCAAACCTGTTAGGAGCAAACCTATTTGATGCAGACTTAGAAAAAGCAAACCTGTTGGGAGCAAATCTGCAAATGGCTAACCTACAGGGCGCAGACTTGGAAAAGACAAATCTCACAAATGCAAACATCCAGGGGGTTAACCTGATGGGGGTTGATTTGGAAGGTGCTATCAGACCTGAAGGATTCACTGTTCAGTAATTAAACTGAAGTTCTGAGTAAATTTAATAAAAACCCTCAAAAGCCTGATTCAGTAATGAATACAGGCTTTTATTTTTAAAGATTTGTACTCATATAATTGTCGGAATTTGCGATCGCCACAATAGTAGATAAAGGCACGTCAGCAAAATACTGTTGCTGAAATTGTTCTTCTCGGACAGCAGCTAAAAATTTTGCCACCGCTTCATCAGCAAGGTTTTCTGCCCTATCACTCGAATGCCAGGTAATTTGTAAATAATTGTCTTGTCGTTTGACTGTGAACCCTAAATGTTTTAAGGCTTTGATTCCTACAAGTAAAGTTTGATCGCTGATGCCGATTTTCTCTAAAAGTTGGACGCGCGTAACTAGTTGATTTGTGCGGCTGAGATATTTGGCAATTCCGACAAGAGTCAGCCAAATTTGATTGGGTGGTTGGTGGTTGGGTTTAGACCAAGCGATCGCTAATTGTTGTTGATTGGAAACCGTAGATGCAGAGCGGCTTATCGCTAAACATCGCCGCAACCATAGACGTAAATTATCCCAACTCGTGGGACAATCTTCAAGAATCAACGCTAAGTCCTGAGTTGTGTTAGCCCTAGCCTGTGAGTGTTCCCGATTCCGTAAGTCTAAGATGAGTGGTGAGTGTTGAGTGTTCAGTGCTGAGTTAACACTCGGACGCACGGCAATTAATCTGATTTCATAACGTTTTTTAAAGGTATTGTAGTCCAGTTCAGCTATGCAATCACACCTTCCTATGGGCAATTCATCTTTGTAGTGTCCCCACCATAAGCCAGGAAAAGCACTTCTGCCGGAATCATCCCGAATGTCAAACTCAGTTTTAATGTACTGTACCTTCTTCCCTTGCCAATCCTGCTGATTACGATGCCAGGCATTTTCAAACCAACAGTTTTGAATGAGCAATTTCGGAACAGCATTACCCATTCCACAAGGTTCTAGCACTTTCAGTTCTAAAAATAACTCTTTCCCCAAGTCTGCAACTGTCACCGTCAAGTCTGCTTGCACCGTTGGCGTTAGGGTTGTACTACCTAAAGATTGCCGCAACTGCTGATTAATCGCTGCTGCAAATAAAGGAATATTCTCTACTAACAAACTCAACCCAGCTGCAAAGGGATGTCCGCCAAAGCGATGTAACAAATGTGCTTGGTCTTTTACCAGTTGGTATAAATCTACAGAATTCACCGAACGGGCAGAACCACGGGCTAGGGATTGGGGACTTGTACTGAGCGCAGCCTCTCGTAGAGAAGTATTAGGGATTGGGGATTGAGAAAATTCTTCCTCTGTTCCCAGTCCTTCTGTACTTAACAAAATCGTTGGGCGACCTGTTTCTTGTGCTACTTGTCCGGCAACTAAGCCCAACACACCCGCAGGCCATTGGGCATCTTCTAGGACAATGACGCTGGTGGTTGATAAGTCTAATTGAGTAAGTTTTTGTGCTACTTGCGCTTGTACATCTTTTTGCAAAGATTTGCGCCTGGTGTTTGCGAGTTCTGTAACTTCGGCTAATTCGTTACAACGTTTGACATCTCGACTGGTTAATAATTCAACGCAAAAACTGGCATCACCTTGGATGCGGCTGACAGCGTTAATTCTTGGCCCCAAACCAAAGGAAATATCTGTGGGGCGATCGCCACTTTTCTGGCACAATTCTAATAATCGCCCCACTCCCGGACGACGACGCGCTGCTGGTGGCTGTTTAAAATCTTCTTGTAGTCGTTGAATTCCCAACTGCGCCAAATAACGACAATCTCCACTTAATTGCACTAAGTCGGCAATTAATCCTACTGCTACTAAATCTAATAAATCCTCTAACGGATGTTTTGCAACATTAGGCAGACTTTGATATAGTGCCTCCACTAACTTATAAGCTACCGCTACCCCAGAAAGATTAAATAGCTGATGTTCTCTTGAAAAATAGCGGGGATTGATAATTGCTGCGACGGGTGGGCGTTCAGTTGGTAAAGTATGATGGTCTGTAACTATTACATCTATGCCTAGCTGTTTAGCGTAGATAATTTCCTCAATATTTGTGCTGCCAGTATCGCAAGTAACAATTAATTTACAACCTTGTTTTGCTAAGTTATCAATCCCTTGATTATTGAGACCGTGAGATTCTTTCAGGCGATTGGGAATATAGAAAATTAACTGAGTATTTTGTTTAAAAAATTGCCCTAATCCATCCCAAAGTACAGATGTAGCAGTAATCCCATCAGCATCAAAGTCTCCCCAAATAGCAATTTTTTCTTTGGCGTTATATGCTTGTTGCAACCGTGCGATCGCTAAGTCCATTTCTTGCCCAAACTCAAAGGGACTCGCTGGTTGATAAGCTTTATAGTTAATAAAAGCTGTTAATTGTTGATTATCTTTAATTCCCCGTTGCCACAACAATTGTGCTGCATATATTCCACTTGATGTGGGTGTATGCTGCTTCACCGCTTGGATGAACCATTCCGGGGGTTGTTCGGTTGCTATTATAGTCCACTGCTGTTGTTCTGGCATTGTTTAAATCGGGGATTGATCCTCAGTTATTTGAGATTCACCTGCTAGGGGATTAAGAATTACTTCATTAGCGACGCTCTCAGCTTTACGGGCGCGAATTGCCGGACGCGATCGCTTGTAACCTGCTCTTTCAGCTTTTTGGTGTTCGTAATCAATTAATCTGCCATAATATTCATGCTTGCTTAAATTCATCGACAAGAAAATATGCTGGCGAGTATTACCAAAACCCTTGCGGTTAAAAAACTTTAAGGCTGAAGTATTGGTGGGATCGGTATCTACCAGCATAAACCGCGCCCCATCTTCAATCATCCGGGCGACAACTTTATCCACCAACTTGTCTGCTACTCCCCGACGCTGATACTTTGGACTAACTCCCAACCATAAAATATATCCATAAGTCCAGGATGCTTTGGTGATGATAGTTCCCAAAATGAATCCGGCTAATTCTCCGTCTGTTTCAGCCACAAGACAATATTCAGGATCGGTATTGTAAAGTCCAATCACCTCCCATTCATCCCATGTGCGGTATAAATAAGGATATAAATCGCTGGTAAATAACCCTTCTCCCAAGTGGTAAACGGGAGCAATGTCATCAATTCCTAATTCGCGGACATAAATGGCTTCAGTTTCGTCAAAAGTTGACATAAATTTAGAAGTTGTGATTTTTTTATATCCCTATTGGACTTGACAAACATCCTTTAATGTATGGGGTTGAGTGAGACTTCTTGAATGCTGTCAAAATTTGGCAATGAGTCTTTCACTGCTTCTTCAGAAACTTGTGTGCGATCGCACCGTTTGGCAAACTGACAATAATCACAGGTTTTGCTACCCTCTACCACTTGAGGAAACTGCTGGTTATTTTGGTAATCTTCCAGCCAATTAGTTAACTGACTTAACAATTGATTAAGTTTCTTTGCTATTTTTGTGTGTTGAACAGTATTGTAATTAAATTTAATATTTTGCGGCTTACCCTCAGATTGGACAAACCAGTAAGTCATGGAAATATTTTCTGGCGAATAATCGCTAGTTTCTGCCAATACATACAGATAAAGCCGTGTTTGCCAGTTGGACTCTAACTCGCGTTTATTGGGTGGTTTAGGATAAGTTTTCCAGTCGAGAATTTGCGCTTGTTGGTTATCTGCAATCAATAAATCATAGACAACCGTCAGCAAATAATTCTGAACTTGCAGGGTGCGGTAGTGTTCACTCTCACGGAAAGTTTGATTATCAGATGCAGCCGTTAAAATTTCAGGTGCTGCATCAGCAAAACCTAGCATCCAGCTTTGCAGTTTAGCATCTGCTTGCAAAAAACTGTCAATTGGCAAACCCATTTCTCGCTGCTGCATTAGCAAGTGAAAACGACTACCCAAAGTTTGCCGTTCTTCTTGTTCTGGATTTGAGGGCGAATTGAGTTTTTCTAGATAGGTATGTTGAAATTTACGCGGACAAGCTTCTAGTAAGTTGAGTTGTCCTTGAGACAGTCGCAGTAGTTGAGTGGGAGTTAACAGCATTCTTCTATTTTAGAAGTTAAAAGGGCGAATGACCTCCGCCCTGGCTCTAAGTTGACACCCAAACACTAACTGCTATAGTTCTCATATCTGTTATTTCAACTCTTCATCATCTGCCTTATCTTGGTGATTAGAATATTTCGTTTTTCCTTGGGACTTGATGGAGCCAAGCAATCAAGCGCGAGTTAGTTTACCTAGAATAATTGCTAGATGATATTGTGCGTCCCTTGCCCAAAAGGGAAGTACTTGAAGCACTCGCTAATTGAACAAAGAACTGCATTTTCACCCTCCACTCTGTGGTGATGAAATACATGACTAACCGATTAATTGAACAGGTTTATCACAAAGTTACTACTGGGGATATTAGGCTATTTATAAGCCATTTACTTGTGCTGGACATAACGGTTCGGTAAAATCAGTTACCTTCAGTCCCGATGGTCAAACCCGATGGTCAAATTTTAGCTAGTGGCAGTGAAGACCAAACAGTAAAGTTATGGGATCTCCACACGGTAAAATGCTTTAAAAATTTACAGGGAAATACCAATAGAGTCAGGTCAGTTGCCTTTAGTCCCGATGGTCAAACCTTAATTTGTGGTAGCCAAGATGAGACAATTAAAGTTTGGGATGTATTGACAGGTGAGTGCCTAAAAATACTGCGTAGGCGTAGCTCTTCTCTACGAGAGGCTACGCCCTAAGCGTAGCTATTTACGGCTGCGCTCAGGAACCACTCGTCGTAGACATCGCCAAAACCCTACGAAAGAATGAATATCACTGGCGTGACAAGGTTAACCGCAGCACAGGTAGTAACGCTGAAAGCTTTAGGGGCAGTGGAAGATCCAGGGTAAAAATAAAAGGTAAAAGAATGAATTTTGCCTTTCCCTTCATCCTTTTACCTTTTTTATGTACCTGATGCTTATTTCATGTTAGCCCTTGCGTCCTTCACTGCGGCAAAGAAAAAGAATCCGGTGAGTGGAATGCTCAATGCGAGGATAATCGCCGTGACTTGGAAACCCAAATCTGGTTGTCCGTAACTGAGTTCAAAAATCGAACCAACAGCTGCGATCGCACTTACACAAGAACCACCCAGAAATAAACTGCTTTTTGGAGTTAAATACACTACTAGCCCCCTATGCTATTGGTTTCACCGCTTGATACGAGAAGCCATTTTTAGATAGCTCCTGGGCTAAAGTCAAGGAGTTTTCTACACGGTCTACAAATACCACACCGTTGAGGTGATCCATCTCGTGCTGAATGCAGCGTCCTAAAAGGGTATTAGCCTTTAATGTTCGAGGACGACCATATTCGTCTTTATAGGCTATCTCCACGACTTCAGGACGCTTTACGTCTAGATATACGTTAGGAATGCTTAAGCATCCTTCTTCGGCAACAGAGATGTCACGGCTGACTTGTTTAATGGTGGGGTTAATCAACACCAAAGGCGGATTAGCTGCGTTCTCTGGTTCCAGGTCGATGACAATTAGTTGTTTGTGAATTCCCACTTGGGGGGCAGCCAAACCAATGCCATCTTTGCTGTACATAGTTTGCAGCATTTCCCGCACCATCCGGCGAAGTTCGTCATCTACTTTAGAAACCCGCTTTGCAGCTTGACGCAGCACGCGATCGCCTAAATAATGAAGCTCCAAAGGTGGATTTTTTAACTTTTTTTTCTCTACAGCAATTTCAGAAGGCATGAGTCTCAATGGCTAGTGGTGAAAATTCTTACTATTTTCATTCTATCAAGTTGGGGAATGGGGAGTGGGGAATTGGGAATGGGGAATGGGGAATGGGGAATTGGGAATGGGGAATTGGGAATTATTAATTACGAATTACGAATTACGAATTACGAATTATGTTTAAGTCTTTTACGAAACTAGACTATCTGCTTAAAGAAACTTTCCTCGGTTTGCTGCGGGGAGGTTGGATGAATTGGGCAGCTGTAAGTACTGTGACAGTGTTACTGTTTTTATTTGGTTTGAGTTTGCAAACCTCTTGGCAAGTCGAAAAACTACTCTATCAGTTCGGTAGTCAGCTAGAAGTGTCAGTTTATCTTGAACCGGATGCACGTGCCGAAAATATTGAGCCACTGATCGCAAAAATGCCAGAGGTCGCGGCGATGCAAACCATTACCAAAGAGCAAGCTTGGACTAAGTTAGTTAAGGAAATGAGAATTTCTGATATTGAGGGTGCTACACAGCAGCTAGGTGAGAATCCCTTGGTTGACGAGATGAAGGTGAAAGCACGTAATTCTCAAGTTGTACCAACTTTAGCAACGCAACTGGCTAAGTTGCCGGGAGTTGAGACGGTGGAGTATATCGATGAAGCAGTTAAACGTATTGCCCAGTTGCACCGAGGGCTGAACTGGATTACTTTAACAATTACAATTATTCTGACCCTAACAGCGATCGCAGTGACTACAACCACAATTCGGTTGATTGTCATGGCGCGACGGCAAGAAATTGAAATTATGCAACTAGTGGGAGCAACCTCAGCTTGGATTTACCTGCCGTTTATTTTACAAGGAATTGCTTTTGGTTTAGTTGGTGGTGCGATCGCTTGGAGTTTCATTTCTGTGATTCAACAGTTTCTTGGTAAATTGCTAGCCAATCAACCTGAGTTTATTCAAGTTATCAGCAATGGTGTGCAACTCACTCCAGCCCAAGTTTTACTATTACCCTTGATTCTCTTGAGTTTCGGTGCAGCTGTAGGATTAATGGGGAGCTTATTTGCAGTCCGAAGTTTTGCTAAAGGATAGTCATTTGTCCTTTGTCATTTGAACTCGGAACTTCGACCTTTTAACTTAAAATTTTCAAGTTTTTAAAAGAACAACTCAAGTTTGGGATTGAACGAATATGAAATTAATCCTACATATCAACTTAACAAGGCTAATCAAATGACCAATGACAAATGACAAAGGACAAATCTTTATGAAATCGCAATGGGAATGTTTTCTGCAAAATCTTGGTGTATGGGAAGGTTCATTTACCAATTTTTCTCCCCAAGGTACGCTTTTGAACGATACTTCTAGCCGTCTTTGTCTAGAAGGTTTGAACAATAACCAGACAGTACGCCTAACTCTGAGTCGTTCGGGAAAGGATGATGTAATCAGAGAATTTAGGTCTGTGGGAGGGGGTTTGCTATTTTTTGAAAATGGTTCATTTTCTGAAGGTTTAATTCAGCTAGGGCCATTTTCCGAATTTGGTGGAGAACTCGCTTTTGTTCATGAAAATCGCCGCTTACGTCTGGTACAACTGTTTGATAAAAATGGTCATCTAAATGGACTAACTCTCATTCGAGAACATCTAGCTGGAACCTTAGTAGCAGAACGTCCCCCTTTGCAGATACATGACTTGTTAGGAGAATGGCGAGGACAAGCTGTGACAATCTATCGAGATTTGCGATCGCCTGATATTTACTCTACAACTTTAAAAATACAACTTGATGATGCTGGGCGATTAATTCAAAGTACTTCTTTTGGCGATCGCACAATTACCTCAACTGCTACTATCAAAGGTTCCATCGTTCTCTTTGACCAAGATCCCCAAAAGCAAGTACAAGTATTATTGTTACCTGATGGCGCTTCTGCAACTTCTCCTCTCAAGGTACAATTACGTCAACCCTTATTTCTAGAAGCGGGTTGGTTAATCCAGACAAATCTGCGCCAGAGGATGATTCGCAGCTATAACGACAAAGGCGAATGGGTTAGTCTGACATTAGTTACTGAAGAAAGGGTGTAAAGGAAAGGATTTGTGAGTGCGATCGCACTATCTCATGAGACATCACACTTCATTTACCATATTTAAAACCTAATTGTATAGGGCTGGAGAAACTCTAAACTCTGATGTAGTAATTAAGGCATCCATCAACGGTTTGACAGCAACTATGAGATTTTGGTGTTTCGCCTCAATCAAAATACCCAGCAATCCAGTAATCCTTAATCCTAGGCGATTAGCTTCTGCTCGACTTCGACGTTCATCAATCAATAGCAAATCAGCACTCAGTTCTAAAGTAAGGGCGATCGCCTCAGACTCTCCAGGATCTAATTTCACCTCATCTCGAAGGCGTTCAACAATCTCACGGCTTGCAACTTTTCGAACTTCCAGCCAAGAAGTAGTTTGAACTTCAGAGGTTCCAGGAACTGGAGGATCGATATCGGTAAGCTCACAATATACTGCTTCGGGAATGGTGACTTGAGTGTAGAGTTGAGCTAGAAGTTGCAAGTGTTGAATTGCTGCCAAATTTGTGATTGCCGACGTATCGCTGATAACAATCACAGCCTTCCCAGCTCTCGCAGGTTTTTCAAATCCAATTCAAAGTCCTCAACGTCGTAGGAGTAGAGAGGGATGTTTCGCTGCTTGAGGAGTTGGCCAAAGGTATTGGGTTGCATATCCGCTAGCTGACTGGAGTAGCCTATCGTTAAGCGTCCTGTCTGGAATAGGAATAACGCAATTTCTTGACAAAACTCGCTTGGGGTAAGCTGAGATGCTTGTAGAATTTCGTCTGAGATTACAACACTCATAACAAGGCTAATTTACCGATTGTATCTTTAGGGTAGCCCAAGAAACCTCAAACTACGTTACGGTGCAGTAGGTTTGTTAGACTGCGATCGCTTTTGTTAGCCTGCACCGTTAATCCCCTCTGATTTCGACTAACGCTTCACCAAATCGCAAAAGCTTTAATGCTTCTGGCAGTGTTGAATTCAGAATCTCTTTCAATCGGTGATTTGACGTATTGCCACACGTCAACCAGATAACTTGTGGCGGTGTTCCAAAACGATCAACTAAGTCAGTAAAGTCACTGGATGACTCTTATAGCCCTCGCTGCCTCGAAAATCTCAGTATCTTCGGCATCTCTCAACCCAATATCACGCAAAGCTAATGCGGTTATGCCGAATGTGATGGTGATCCAAGTTGCAATTGCAGGTCACAGATGTGCATCTATCCAGATCGTCATGCGACCAAAACGGGATGATTGAGCTTACGTGAAGCGTACAGAAGTGCTGCTTTCAGATCATCCGCTTCTAGCATTTTGACTAACTATCTCGGTTGCAATATATTTCTGACGTGGATGATTAGGTTGATGAGGATAGAAGTAGTTAATACGACCTGACGCAATCAAGGCGCGAATTATTTTTAGAAGATATTGCTTTTTACGTTGTAAAAGAGTTTCAAGATCATTAACTCCTAGTGGAGCTAATGCACATATTTGTACTATGACTGTTTCTAATGTTAGGCGATTCACTCGAGGATGATCCCGGATAATTGTACCTAGCTGCATCAGTTCATTCCAAATATTTATTGGAATAGTTTCTTGTTTGCTGGGCAATATAACAGTATTTATAGGCATTCGAGTTCCAGATGTAACCTGTGAACTTAACTCGTAACAAGCGTAACGCCCTCCGCTAACCATTTGTAAAAACTGTCGATTACGAAGACCAACGAGTACTTTAGATATGTCAGCTGGATGCTGACCAGTTAATCTAGTTAGTGTTGCATTATCAACATAGCCGTGGTGCTTGGCATGAACCAAGGCTAATTGCTCTGCTTCATTCCACTGTGAACTCAAATTCTTTAGCCAACGACGATCCTCGGTAGAAAGTAAGTGAGCCTGACGAAGCTGTAATGCAAATTCGTATCCTCTGTTCCGGCATCAATTTTGGGCATTTCTAACCCCAATTCACGCCATGCTCGGATAATTTTTGGGATGCCAGTTCCCGCCTCTTCAGCTAATCCAATTAGACGAAACATACGGACTAATTCAGGGTTACGCGGATCAGAACGATCACCGTGAAGAAGATCAAATTCAGAAATACGAGAACTTCCAGGGTTCCGAAAGAGAAACCCGCTAGGTGTGCGGACAATAAGTGATGCTTCTGGTACAGCATAATCAGCGTGGACAAGAAGATTTATAAGTGCCTCACGTAGCACAATATGGACAGGGCTTTCCTCAATTCGTGTTGCTCCCTGCAACTGAAAGGCTGTAGCTAAACCTGTTGTTAGACGAAGATAAATATTCTCAAAAGCACCAAATAAATGTCCTTCCCACGGAACGCGATCGTCCCAGCGCTTATCGGGATCATCTTCAGTTAGTACCATTCTATAGTCGATAAGATGACGTGATCGCCACTCCCTAATACCCTTATCCGTTCCCAGTAAGAGCAATCCTGCAACAGTTAAGCCCTCCTTTGCAGTTCCTCTCTCACGACCATAACCGCCTATTGCTGACAGAAAGCGGACATCATCATAGGTATTACGCGGTTCGCCAGGGTGAAGGGTTTGATCTAATCGCCGATATCGTGTTAATGCATTTTGATCTATATCATCCAAGTTAAATCCGGGCAAAATCGCGGAGTCTGCACCGACATCTGACGCTTCACGCATCATCCGGTCTACTTCTGGCTTAGTACAGTGATGATCGCCAGTGTGGCGTCTCACATAAGTACCATTATATGGGTTGCCATTGATATAGACAGGACGTTGTTGACGTGGCGCTTCTGCCACACGGATAACAAGTATTTCCTTCCCATCTAAACTTTCAATCCGTGCATCCTGTGCGTTACAAATTGGGTAATTAATTTTTTGAGGATTACGCAACATGTTGTAGAAATCATCCAACATTTTGGACGGGTTAGAAAGCCCTTCAACCTCAAGCATATTATTTGACTCTTTGATGCCCAACAGAATCCACCCACCATTGGTATTGGCAAATGCACTGACTGTCTCCCACAGGCTTTTAGGTATACCGCCTTGAGCTAATTTGACTTCGACTTCTAGCGTTTCACTACCTTGCAATCGCTCAATAAGAGTGGCAATCAAGTCAGTAACAGCAATATCCATAGGCATACTTACTTTTGTCCACCCTTGACATGATAATTGCGAGAGTCTAACACAGATGAACAATTATAGACTTTAGTCTGACTAAATTATTAGAGAACAACGACATTGCAACGCTTGCTTGAGTAAAACTTGATACTCCTCATCCTCAACCCGATAAGCACCAAACCTCTCCAAATGTGGATTCATCATTTGGGCATCGAAAAACACAAATTTCCTCTGACGCAACCTTTCCACCAACTTAACCATCGCTACCTTTGAACCTTCGGGAATGCGGTAAAACATCGACTCTCCAATAAAAGCACCGCCAATGACAATCCCCAAAATTCCCCCAGCTAATTCGTCACCTTGCCAAGTTTCAAAACTAAAAGCATAACCATTTTGGTAAAGTAGCCAGTAAATCTTTTCCAATTCCGGTGAAATCCAAGTTATCTCTCTATCGGCACACCCAGCCACCACAGCTTGGAAATCGCGATTAATCGCCACAGTAAACCGTTCTTGATTCAAGACACGCTGTAAAGACTTGGGGTAGCGAAACCGTCCATCCAAAGGAATAAAAGTCCGATCGCGACTTCCGTACCAACTCAGGCGATCGCGCTCATCAGCCATGAGAAAATAGCCTTGTGCATAGCCCTCAACAATAGCGGCGATATCATATTGCATAAATAAATATAAAAAAAACACTAGAGAAACGCAATTTGATGCTAGAAGTCAACCTCAGCGTTCCTCTGCGTTTCCCTCCGCGTCCCTCTGCGTTAAAAAACATGACTCAACCAATCCCACCCATCACCCTACCACCGCCTGAGAATCCGTTACTCGAAGGTGAATGGTTACGAGAACGCTTACAACGGTGGCTAGATACAGAATTTATCCCCGAAGCAGTAAACCAAAATATTGCCCAACGAGCCGCACAGATTTTTGTGCGTCAACGTATGGAAGGAGAAAACGACCTTGGTTCTCTGGTAATTGCCATTGTCACAGAGATGCAGTCGTATGATTTTTCCAATAGCTTTTATGGAGAGTTTGCGATCGCCAACGCCGTCAGCGATCTACTCTTAGAAAGTCTGGGAATTGATAAGTGTTGTGGTCAATAATATTTTGTCATTTGTCATTTGTCCTTTGTCATTTGTTCTTTACCAATGACTAATGACCCTTACGGGTTCGCCAGTCACTCATGGGGGAAACCCCCAAGACCGCGCTGGCTCACTAATGACTAATGACTCTTAACTACCAGCTAGACTTAACAACTCCAGGTAAAAGACCTTCATGCGCCCATTCTCGTAGTACGTTCCGAGAGAGTCCGAAATCGCGGTAAACTCCTCTAGAACGACCAGTCAACCAGCAACGGTTGCGGTGGCGGGTGGGCGCACTATTCCGGGGTAGCTGTTGAATCTTCCGGTGGATTTCTAGCTTATCCAAAGGAGATGCTGCGCTTCTGAACTCATCCAAAAGGGCTTCCCGCTTGTCAGCATACTTTTCTATCAACCTGGTGCGCTTTTTCTCGCGCTCAATCATGCTCTTTTTAGCCATTATTCTCTAACTTCTTTAAAGACACCGTTCTCCATTCTACAGTCTCTCCATCAATTCTGGGGTTACTTGTGTCGCTTACCCTACAACCACTGGCTTATTCGCTACAGGGCATAAATCAGCAAGCTCACACGCAACGCAAATGGGAGAGCGGGCTTTACAAATAGCACGACCATGATAAATCAACCGAATTGACCAATTTTCCCAATCAGGCTGAGGCAATAAACCCATTAAATCTTGCTCAATCCGAACGGGGTCTTTTGCTTCAGTTAAACCCAAGCGTTGGCTGAGGCGCTTGACGTGAGTATCTACCGTCACGCCAGCATTAATACCATAAGCATGAGCCAGAACGACATTTGCTGTCTTCCGCGCCACCCCAGGAAGCTTTAACAACTGTTCCATCTGGTTGGGGACAACAGAGTTAAACTCGGTAACAATCATCCGACAAGCGGCTTGAATGTTTTTAGCTTTATTGTGATAAAACCCTGTAGAACGCACCAAACTTTCTAATTCTACTAAGTCAGCGATCGCTAAACTCTCAGCATCAGGAAACTTACCAAATAAAGCTGGTGTCACCTTATTCACTCGTTCATCAGTACATTGAGCAGAGAGAATCGTTGCCACCAACAATTGTACTGGCGTTGAGTAGTTCAAAGAGCAAGTAGCATCTGGATAAAGACGCTTCAGACGAGCTAAAATTTCTAGCGATCGCTTCTTTTTAGATAACGATTTGCGGGTAGTAATCACTGGAATAATTTTTGTACCCACTCCAATTGGCTAGTTAATTGAGTAGTTTCTTTGACGATCAGAAAAATTCCTAACCCTAAGAGTAATACCAAACCAGTTTGCATTACACCTTCTTGAATCCGGGACGGTACAGGCTTACCGCGTAAACCTTCAATCAGCAGAAAAGCTAGTTGTCCACCATCCAAAGCTGGCAAAGGCAAAATATTGATAATAGCCAAGTTAATGCTGATAATTGCCGCAAAAGACAACAGATTTACGCTATTATCCTCAGCTAATTTTGCACCGATTTTGACAATATTAACTGGCCCAGAAACTTGTCCAGCAGTTTGTTGAAAGTTGGTAATCAACTGTCCAAAACCGCTCAGTGTCCCAACAAATAATTGTTGAAACCTGTTAGCAGCAAGACCAAAAATTTCAAAAGGACTATTCGGACGGCGATAAACTGCTGTAGCATTTGGACTAAGTGCCACACCAACTACACCTTTGCCATCGGCTCCCAGTTTTGGCGTTAATTTCAGGGTTTGTTGTTGGTTTTCACGCAGAATTTTCAGTTCGATTGGCTGATTGGGATGAGTTTGAATTTCTTTAGTCAGCAAAGGAGTTGATTTGTCAGAAGCCGGGAGTTCTTGACCGTTAACAGCCAGAATAATATCTCCTTCCCGAATTCCTGCTTGATAGGCAACAGATTCTTGATTAACGGGCTGTACAATGACACCAGCTTGATAGTTTAATTCTTTGGGAATACCAACGATACCCAATTGCAGAACCAGCACCAAATAGGCAAATATTAAATTTGCAATCACTCCAGCACTGATGACAATCGCCCGGTCTAAAACTGGACGGTTACGCAGCAGATTTGGGTCATTGGGTGGAACATCGCTATCGGGGTCATCATCAGGAAAGCCCACAAAGCCGCCCAAGGGAAAGGCGCGGATAGCATATTCGGTTTGTGAACCTTGATACTTCAAAAGAACTGGGCCAAAACCCAAAGAAAAACGGTTAACGAGAATGCCTTGAGAACGTGCTGCAACAAAATGTCCCAACTCGTGTACCAAGATTAAAACAGCCAAGACTGCGATCGCTGCTAAAACTGACATAGAGTAAATTAGAGAAAATATTAAGCTATAGTTATCTCCATTCTAATTGGGCATTGGGTATTGGGTATTGGTCATTGGTCATTGGTCATTGGTAAAGAACAAAGGACAAATGACTAATGACAACTTATAAAACTTCACGCCCAAAATAAGGTTGCAGCGCTTCTGGTATCTTCACTGTCCCATCAGGTTGTTGATAATTCTCCAAAATTGCTGCCATAGTCCTTCCCACCGCCAAACCCGAACCATTGAGGGTATGTACGAACTGAGTTCCTTTTTTCCCCGCCTCTTTGAAGCGAATATCAGCCCGTCTTGCTTGGAAATCTATAGTATTGGAACAGCTCGAAATCTCGCGGTATTTGCCAGAAGAGGGCAACCAAACCTCTAAATCATAAGTTTTGGTAGAGGCAACTCCCAAATCTCCAGTACTTAAATTTACTACTCGATAAGGCAACCGCAACGCCTGTAAAATCGCTTCTGCATTCCCCACCAATTTCTCCAGTTCATCAAAAGACGTACTAGGTTCAACAAATTTCACCATTTCCACCTTGTTGAACTGATGTAGGCGAATTAACCCCCGCATATCGCGCCCATAGCTACCAGCTTCGCGGCGAAAACAGGGAGTAAAAGCGCAGTGGTAAATAGGCAAATCTTCAGCAGCAAGAATTTCACCCCGATAGAGATTTGTAACTGGAACTTCCGCCGTCGGAATCAGCCATAAATCATCATCCGCGCATTTAAAGCTTTCTTCCGCAAATTTGGGTAACTGACCGGTCGCCGTCAAAGACTCGGTATTCACTAACAGAGGCGGACTAACTTCCACATACCCAGCTTGAGTATGGAGAGTCAGCATAAATTGAATTAATGCCCTCTCCAATGCCGCACCAGCGCCTATCAATGTCACAAAGCGACTTTGAGCAACTTTTACAGCTCGTTCAACATTGAGAATACCCAGCTTTTCGCCAATTTCCCAGTGAGGGAGAATATTCGGATTTTGGGGAATGTACTCATCACCCCAACGGCGCACTTCTACGTTATCTTCCTCATTCTTACCAAGGGGTGTAGAGTCGCTTGGCAAGTTGGGAAGTGCCAACACAAGTTGGGCAATTTCAGCTTTGAGTTCTTTTTCTTGGGGTTCCAGTTGACTCAAAGTAGCTTTTACAGAGTTACCTTCATCCCGCAAAGCTTGAATTTCTGGGTCTTGAGGACTGATCCCAGATTTAATCTTCTGCCCAACAATTTTACCAATTTCGTTGCTACGAGCTTGGAGTTGACTACGTGTCCCCTCAAGTTCCCGTTGTTGCCGATCTAACAGTAATATCGGTTCAATGTCGTATTTACCACTACGACTATTCAATCGTTCTTGAACTAATTGCGGATTTTCCCGTATTTGCTTAATATCCAGCACAGATTTTTCTCAGTTTCTAGCCTAAAATCTTCCTGTCAATACAGTTAACACATTAAGCATTTAGCATATAGTAATTTTGGTTTGCTGTGACTGGAAAAACAAAGTTTATTGCAAAAATTCAGTCTTAATCTCTGAATCAAGATTTTTCCCTAGCATCACTGCCAGGGCTAAGAAAGCATATATTGCATTTAACCAATCATGAGCTAGTATCCTGAGCTACTCTTGTTTCAGTAACCTGAGCAAGACTTTGACCATTACCATTATTGTTATCAGTGGCTGCAAACGTCCTTTGAGTGATACTCTGTGCTTCCTTATCGTCTCTAGTTTGTCCAGGTGAAGGCAACCAGTATGCAAGCACACTTGATAAACCACCCCAATACAGAGCAACATTCTTATCGTCCCCTGGCGAGCCAAGCTTGAAAATGCACAGCCCCAATACGATGCTACTAAAGAAAACCTGTACGCCAAATCTCCATACGTCTTGATTAAATTTATGGGCTGGTTGATTTTTCATAGTGTTCAAACTTATAAAAAAGGTATACAACATCATCCCTGTTCTAGTTTTGACATCACTTGTTAGTACAGCTTGGCGGAATTCTTAATGACATCCGTACCTCTACGGTGATATTGCTATGCGTAGTGTACCGCTCTCTCGACTCGCTAAGGTAATTGGTAATTCCTATACTGCAAGCGTTTCATTGATTTGAAATGGATAGTTCATTTACGCAATGCTGTACTATCAGGATGTTTTTTCAAGGATTATGTAGTTGTCTTCACACGCAGTTTTGCCCGTTTCGGAAAAGTATGATAATTTTCTTTTGACTCTTGAAAACTCAGCATAGGCGAAATGCCCGCCCCGCTACCGCTAATAGAACTCATACTAAGGTCGGTTAATACGATTGAGTAGCCAAAGTGACGCTACAAGCCCTGCAAAATGTGCTGATACAGTGTTGGTATTTGCCTGTACGACAAGCATATCTAGACCGCTAATAATACGGGTAGGGTCAAAAAATTGTGTAGTTATAGCTTGAGGAGATATGGATCTTGCTACCAGTGTACCAACGATCGCTTGCGCGCCTAAAAGAGTCACCAGTGTTCCGCCTAAATTTACCCACAGCCCTAAGCGTAATACTTGCACAGTCTCACTTTTGCGAGGGCGGTTGCTGGGATTGGAGGATTCTAATTGCTTGCCAATTCTAGTGTAACGATAAGCTAAATAAATACCTCCACCCAAAACAACTAGTCCACAAATTGCTAAAAATACGCCAAAGCCAGTCCCAGGATTATTACTAGGACTACCAGTTCTTTGATTAAAGATGGCGAACAGCAACACAATTATGCTAGAAACAACGCCTAGTACTAGCTGAATCCAGAAGCTAATCCAACCTGTAAGGCGAAAGGTTTGGGCAATAGCCCGCAGAGAAGATGATGGAGCATCGGGAGTCTGTGACATATATAGAAGATTGCCAATGTGCCGGGCACTTTCAAAGGACACAAAGACACAAAGACAAAAGTTTAATCTAAGGAAGCCTTAGCTCAAAAGTTCGGAGAACACGGAGAACTGTGAGAGGTATCGCACTCTACGTCTCTATCTCTCCGAGAACACCAATTCAGTCAGGACTTACGTAAATAATGGCCGAAAAGAAGGATTTTCAAGTAGGGCAATTCATAAATTGTCCCTACAGCAACTAGTTTTGCGTAAGTCCTATCAGTAACGAATCATCTCTCCCCAACCTCTTATCTTTTAGCCAAGGAGGCTGGGGATTAGGTTTTTGATTACTGAATCGATGCTCTAGTCTTTGCGTCTTCTTTGATAAATTTACTATCACATTTACCAAATGCGACAAGAGATTCTCTTGTCCAGCAAATCAGTAATGCGTACTACTTAAGTGTGTCCACCACCGTAGCAGCTTTAAACCACATATATCCCATAGCTTAAATTCTTATGATTTGCATTGGGAAAATCACTGTAAAACAAAGTGTTTATTAAGTTTTACAGACAAAATTGCATTTTACCTGTAAAATTTCTTCGATGGCATTTTATTGCTTAAGCATTTCTAACTACCTTGGCATTACTTAATACCAAGACAGTCAGAAACCTCACGCCTAAAAGCTGGGGCTTGGCATTTGCCCTAATCTGACCAAGACTTAGTACTTTCTGTACTAAGTGAATTTGCTACTCTCTGTTAGCTCCTCACCACACCATATCAAGCTTGGGCTAGGGTACATTTCTTTGTGTCCCTAAAACTCGCAACTCTTACCACGACTTCATAAGCGTGGATAATCGTTTGGTATTTACGCTTTGTAAATCTAGTCTAAGTAGCATTATATATATTACTCGCTTGGCAGTAGCACTGTATACTGACTACAAGGATTGTAGACCTTACCATAAGGCATTTTTTTAGCCATTCACTAACCATGAAACTTGAGGATATATATCAATTCTTTGAGAATCCTCCGCCAACTTACCTTTGTCAGGAAGTAGCAGTTTGTTACATACTGTCTGTTTTATTACAAGGTGAATCCTACGGAACCGAGTTGATTGAGCAATTAGAAACTGAATATTCAACCTATAGGCTTTCGGATACTGTGCTTTATAGTGCAATCAAATTTCTGGAAGACGAAAAGGCAATCACTGGATATTGGAAGAAACTGGAAGGACGAGGACGGCCTAGGCGGATGTACCAAGTTTCTCCAGAATGGCAAGTTCAAGCGCAGGATTTAGCTTTGCAATGGCTTAACTACATCAATAGGAGGACAAAGTAACGAATAATTGATAATGAATAAGTCTCCTCCAGTCAAACAATAACAATCAGTTATGGATACTGCTATTCTGCCATCTACGTTCCTGCTAACCTTGTTGTTATCGGTTGGGCTGTTTTTCTTTATTCGTGCCTCGACTAAAGACCGCATACAAACAGTGCAACTGGTATCTGAGCAAGACGAAGCTGCTTTAATGTCTCAATTAAAAGAGTATTTTCGCTCCCGGTCTTACCAAGTGGCAGAGGTAGACCGAGAACAAAACAAAGTGACTTTTGAAGGGAATGTTCGCCCCAGTTGGTTTTTAGCTATATTTTTAACTCTGCTGGCAGCGACTGGGATTGTTTGTCTCTCACTAGTCGTATACCTGCTTTTTCCTAACCTCAGTCCCATTGTTTTGGCTATGGTACTGCTATCGCCTTTAAGTGGCCTGTTTTATTGGAAAAAATCTGGAAGACTTGAGAAGGTGTCACTCAAAGTAGAAACAACTCAGAGTGAACAAACCTCCTCAAGTAAGATCACTGTAGTTGCCCATCGAGATGAACTCAGTGAGTTACAGAGAACTTTACAGCTCAAGGCTGGTGAATAATTGTTGCTTTTTTTAACTATGATATGCAGACTTCTGACCTGATCTAATCTTTAGGCAATGAAAAGTAAAAAGGAGGAAATCAAGACTTCTGCTTTGTCACTTTCCCCACGACTTATATCGTGGGGAGAAATTTAAATTAATTAACTTAAATTCGTTGACAAAGCTTGGTTAACAATTCACGGTATAAGAGCGCAACTTCACTAGCGCTTTTGGAGGCGCTTGGCTCTATACCCACTCCCTTTTATATCATGACACTAGTATCAACCCATGCAATCTAGCGTGCTTTGAGACTAGTTTATTTTCCAATTACCTGGACTAGCCTGACTGGCAAATCAGCTCCAAACTAAAAAAAAATTAAATTTTGCATAAACTTAGCTATTTTGCCAGTTAATGAATAGTCAGGAGCCACATTCAATGTGTAAGATGACCATCTATGGTTCACCGACTAGCTAAAGCAAGAGGTTCTTGACCAGGCGAAGGTTCTAATACCCTCAAGCTTGGAAACAAGAAATGGTTTTCCTCTACGTATTGAGCACCAAACAGTCCCTTTTCTGCCCAGAAATAACGATCTGTTGTGTGTTCATTTCGCTTTACGAGTAGCAACGCAGGTGGCAAAATCCCTTCAGCTTGAATGAATCTTCTCGCTGCTGTCACAGGTTTTTCTTCGCCACTTTCGATGCTATATTGAGGCACGTGTTCCAAAATCCGCCGTCCTTCTTGACGACGGCGACTTTTCCTTTTGCGTCTCCTTGCCAACCTATTGTCCTCCTCTTTCAAGCTATAGATTGTAGTTTTAGCTACAAAATCCGTCGTCATTATATAAGTTCTAGTTCAAAATATCAATAGTTTTTAACCTTTTCATGCAAGAAAATTAACATCTTTGAAAATAGATAAAACAAAGTTACCTAAGAAAATAATTCCTTGGTACAAACCATCACTAAGAAGATTTTAGTTAAGCTTTATTGAATGGGTGAGGTAAAAATTAAGTATCCTCTCTTATCATCATGCCTCAAAATCTGTAATCTTGAGCAAGAGCTAAAAAATGTTAATGTCTGCCAGTTCCGATTTTATTGCTCTGTGTCGAGAGCAAATAGCGCTGCTAACCCAAGGGCTGGGAGCAACTTTAAGTATTGTGTACCTGACACAAGAATTGGTAGAGGCTCCTTCTAGTGAGGCCAAACTGATTCCTGTGGTAATTTACCCAGAAACAGCATTATTACCGCCAGGGGAAGAAACTGCTGAGGTGACAGTAGTACACAAGCAACTTCAAGTTGGAAATGTGTTTATATTACCCAACGATCGCAGAAGGTTATTGACAGCAGAATCGGAATCTCCAACCTCATCACAGCAGTCTGAGGCATCTCAACCCCATTTAAAAGAGGAATACCTCTTTAGTGGCAACCAAATTGTTTTACCTCTAGTTTATGAGGGTGTGATGATGGGGTTATTGGTGACGGGTAGGCAAGACCGGGCATGGAATGAACATGAGGAAAGTCAGATTCAACAGATAGCCCAAACATTAGCGATCGCTTGTATTTTAGATCAACGCCGGGCATGGTTTGAGGAGCAGTTGCGTGAGCAACAAATTCTCCAAGAAAAACAGCGAGATTTGTTAGATAACCTGTTGCATCAGTTTCGTAACCCATTAACGGCATTGCGGACTTTTGGGAAACTGCTATTGAAGCGGCTGCGCCCAGGAGATAGCAACCGGGATGTGGCCAATAGTATTGTGCGAGAAAGCGATCGCCTCCAAGAATTGCTACAACAATTCGATCAAGTAATAGACTTGACAGAAACAGATTTAGCACCACTACATCTACCCGAACATGAAGTGTTTGTGGAAGCAACTATCCAAAAAGACGCTAAACCGCCGCTATTATTGCCGGGAATGGGAGATAAAACAGTTGACTGCTCATTAGCAGATATCTTAGAACCATTATTAATCTCAGCCAAAGCGATCGCCCAAGAGCGAAAGCTAAAACTAATAACTGAAATTAAACATAATTCACCCCTAGTACGTGCCAACATCAAAGCATTACGAGAAGTTTTAACTAACATCATCGATAATGCTTTGAAATATACTCCCACTGGTGGCAAAATTTTGATTCAGGCGGGACAAGAAAAAGCTAATTTTCAGGGAATTGTGATCAGTGACAACGGGCCTGGCATTCCCCCCGAAGATTTAGAACATCTTGGAGAACGGCATTATCGGGGTGTACAAGCGCAAACAGAAATCCCTGGCACAGGTTTGGGGTTAGCGATCGCAAAACAATTAATAGAGCAAATGCAGGGCAAAATCGAGGTTTTCAGCCCTGCAATCAACTCTAAGCTAACTTCACCCAATGCACCGGGGACTACGTTTATTATTTGGTTGCCGAAAGTTTAGGATTTGTCCTTTGTCCTTTGTCATTCGTCCTTTGTAAAGACCAATGACCAATGACCAATGACCAATGACTAATGACCAATGACTATCTGAGTGAAACCAACAAGTTTTGATTGATGGTCATTTGTAAATCGGTATCTGGGTCAATGGCGATTAAGTCAACGCTATTCTTACCGAAGAATAGACCCACCAATGCACCGATACCAGCGCCACCCAAAACTTCTTCTGTGGCGATCGCGCGATCGCCAGTTACAGCAGATACCGCAGTTGCCGCACCTGCACCCAATACAGTATTTTTGATAATTGAACCAACACTAGTACCCTTCTTGACGGTTTCAGTTTTGGTGATCACTTCAGAGCTAGCGTTAAGCTGATACTCCTGTCCACTGGTCAAAACCAGTTTCTCGGCAACGAATTGAGAACCACCTGTGGCAGGCTTGAGTTGACCAATTACTTGACTTCCAGCCGGAATGACTACAGATCCGTCTTGTGTTACTACGTTTTGGGATACTGTCAATGTCAAAGGCGCAGTTTCATCCTTTGTAACCAGAATTTTTTCTGCCTTGTCATACTTCACAGGGATAGCAGTCCCTTGAGGAATTGTGACTGATACAGGCGTTGGGGTAGTAGACCCGACAGCCACGACATAAGGCGAGTTAATTGCTGAAGCTTGGTTAGAACTAACCAGTGCTTGGTAGATAAAAGCTGCTACTTGGGCGCGAGTAGCGGTTGCAGTTGGATTGAGGAACTTCACATTAGGATAGTTCACAACTATTTGCTTTTCAGTTGCAGCTGCGATCGGGCTACGGGCATAGCTAGCGATGTTAGAGGCATCGTTGAAGTATTGCAAAGTGCTTTCGGTATTGCCACTGGGACTATATTCCAGACCGTTAGCGAGGGAAACTAAAACCTGTTGGCGGGGAATAGCTTGGTTAGGTTCAAAGCGATTACCGGGATATCCAGATAAGAAACCAATGGTATAAGCTTGCTGAATGGCACTTGATGCCCAATAATTGCTGGGCACGTCAGCAAAGTTAATTGGCGATCGTTGCTGTGATTTTTGGAAAGCTTTGTTGACCATAGCGGCAAATTGAGCGCGTGTCACTGCTTCTTCAGGACGGAAACTACCATCAGGAAATCCGGCAATTACACCACGCTGTGACAATTGTTGAATAAATTGTGCCGCCCAATAATTAGATGAAACATCAGAAAAAGTAGTTTGAGCTAAAGATGGAGAAGCTGTAATCAAAGGCGCTACAGTGCCTACTGTGACAGTCAAAGCCATGAGTGCAGCTGTTCCAGATTGCAACCGATTAAAAGTAAACATTAATTTTTAACTCCAGTAGAATTATTTTTATTGCTGTTAATTAATGAGACATTTCTTAAATTATTAGGTTCCCTTTAATTTCTATTTTTTGTAAAAACCATTACTTTTGTCATATAGTCAAATTAGATAGTCAAATTAAGAAAAAGCCTGCCAAAATTGCTAGCAATAGGTAATAGTGTAATCAGCCTCTTACAACTAGAGGATGTTTTAAAAGTCCTCTGATTGGTATCAAAAGCTTTAGATGCCTCTAAATCTCCCTTAAAAAGCAATACAGTTCAGTTAAGCCCAAAATCCTTAACTGAACTGTATTACCTTAAAAAACGGGGACTTTCACCTGGTTCCATGCTTAAAAAGCCTACCGTGTATACACAAGGTCAGGAAGCAGGCAGGGGGTTAAGTCTAAGTTAATTTACCAATTTGAAAATATTCGCTGTCACTCCCAGACTTTCTTCAAAAAGGGACTCACGACCCCAGCGTTGCACCTGCTGACTTAGTAATGCTTCGGCTTTTTGTTCTGAAAGTGAAGTTACCTGTTGAAACAGACCAGCAGATTGGGCACCACCATGTGTTTCCATCCGCATACAACCACCAGTTTCCGAGCAGATAACTGTACCACAGTCTGCCTGGGGATTTGTGGAACTGAGGCGCAAGGCAATCAAGTCACCAATAATATCGCCCACATCCGCAACGGGAACCCCTGCTAACTCGGCTTCTACTTGTCGCTGATCTTGAGAAATAAAATGGATGCGAGTGATATCATAATCACCGCTTTCCTTTTGATAAGAAACTGGTTGCCATTCCAATCGACTTGCCAACCAACCCAAAAACAGCAAAGCTTGGGCGGGATTGCCTTTTTCGTAATCAATCGTCACGCGGTCAATTTCTCTGAGGGCAGCGCGACGCTTAGGTGAATCGTAGGCTTCAGCTGTCAATTCCTGCCATGATGCGAGGCGACGCCAGTTCAAATCCGCTAAAGGTACACCAGCTTCTACCAACTCTTCGAGGCGGAGTAAATCACTTTCTGGCTCGTTAAAGTTGCAAGAATCGACAATGACATTATTGCAGATTGCTGCTAGGCGTTTGAATAGACCGTTGTTAGGGTCTGGTGTCGCCTTCCACCAGAGAAACTTTGGCAAACCGCCAATCAACAATGCTGGAATCATGCCACCGATGCGTTCTAAGGCAGCAGCAGTTCCACTCAGAGTAATGTATTCGCAGCAGATAAGTGTGCTTGACGATTGTTTTTGAATCGGGCAATAGGCAGAAACTTGAGCCTTGACTCCTTCATCTTCGCCAGTAATAGGAAATAGGGCAATGATGCGGCAGGGGTTGCGGAGAGCGATTTCATCAGCAATTCTGGGGCTACCGCTATTTAACCCAGCAATAGCATGTTCTCCTCCAGTCCCACCTCGCTGACCTTTAGCGAATTCTTCTCGTAATATAGTCAGAGTTTCTTGTGTTGCTGTTCCAGTTTCTGGCAGTTTATGTTTCTTTTGCACTTCCCGTAATGCTGCTGCCATTTGCGGCCCTAAAATCCCATCAATTGGGCCGTTGTAAAATCCTAAAGCAGCCAACAAATACTGAGTTTCTTCTGGTTCGTAGACTACTAAGGTAAATGTTGTTGCCCTAGTAGCACTGGGAAGTCCACCGTCCTCGCCAGTTATGCCATAGCTTTGCCAAATTTGATTCAGTTCTGCATCTATTTCGTTAAGCGAAATATCTTTCGGTGCCTGGAGGGAAAAAATTGTAGAAGTTTGGAGAGCCATAGGAAGTTTTAGATTTTGTCATTTGTCATTTGTCATTGGTCATTCGTCATTTGTCATTCGTCATTTGTTTTTACTAGTGACTAACGACTAATGACTAATGACTAATATTTAGAGTCTGCGCCAGCGACGGCCATCCTGGTTAATTAAGAGTTCTGCTTGTTCTGGCTCCCAAGTGCCGGCTTCGTATTGGGGAATAGTAGTAGGATCGGCGGGTGCATCCCAAACGGAAAGGGCTGGTGTTACTACCTGCCAAGCTGCTTCTACTTCATCGGCGCGTGTGAACAATGTTTGATCGCCCATCATACAATCAAGGAATAAGCGATCGTAGGCATCAGATGTTGCTTGGATGCCAAAGGAACCATAACTAAAGTCCATATCAACGGAACGGGTGCGGAATTCTGCCCCCGGCATTTTGACATCAAAACGCAGGGAAATACCTTCATTTGGCTGAATCCGCATCGTCAAAATATTGGCGTTTGTCTGTTGAGCGGCAGATTGGAACATCCGAGATGGAACTTCGCGGAAGTGAATTGCAATTTCACTCACTTTTTTCGGCATCCGCTTTCCAGTCCGCAAGTAGAAAGGAACACCTTTCCAGCGCCAGTTATCCACCAAAAACTTCATTGCTACATAAGTGGGTGTGGTGGAGTTGGGGTCAACGCCTGGTTCTGTGCGATATCCTGGCACTGCTTGACCTTTCATCCAGCCAGCACTGTATTGCCCACGGACTGCTGACCGCGACAGATTGTGAACATCAGCTAAACGAGTAGCTTGGAGTACCTTCACTTTTTCTGTGCGGATGCTGTCGGCATCCATTGCGTTGGGTGCTTCCATCGCCGTTAAGCAGTAAAGTTGCATGAGGTGATTTTGCAACATATCCCGCAGTGCGCCGGCGCTTTCATAGTAACCAGCCCGGTCTTCTACGCCCACGGTTTCTGCTACGGTAATTTGCACGTGGTCAACGAATTGACGATTCCACAAGGGTTCAAAAATCGCATTGGCAAAGCGAAACACCAGCAAATTCTGGACTGTTTCTTTACCCAAATAGTGGTCAATACGATATACTTGATGCTCTTTGCAATATTTCTGTACTACTTGGTTAAGGCTTTGGGCAGAAGCCAAGTCCCGACCAAAGGGTTTCTCAATTACTAGACGATGTTTGTAGGGATCTTCTAGCATCCCGCCGCTTCCTAGCTGCTTAATAGCTTCGGGAAAGAATGAAGGGGCAACGGAGAGATAGAACATACGATTACCTCGCGTGCCCCGTTTTTCGTCTAATTCACTCAGTAAGGTTTTTAGTTTCTGGTAGCTTTCAGGGTTGTCTATATCTCCAGGACTGTAGAACAGACCTTGAGAGAAGTCTTGCCAGAGTTCCCCTAAATCGACATCAGGATGTGCCTCTTCCATGCCCTTCTGCATTTGTTCGCGGAAGTATTCATGGCTCCATTCTCGACGTGCTACGCCAACAATAGTAGTTTCTGGCGGAATGCGCCGTTCTCGCCGCAATTTGTAAAGTGCTGGCACTAGTTTGCGCCAGGTGAGATCACCAGAAGCGCCAAAGATAACTATAATCTGGGGTTCAGGCATCCCTTGTTGTTGCAGACCAACGCGCAAGGGATTTTCTAGCAGACTAACCATAACAATTTTGGATTTTGGGTTTGGGTTTTGGGTTTTGGAATTGGGAATTGGGCATTGGGCATTGGGAATTGAGGAAAGAATTCTTATAACTCCCATTCCCCATTCCCCATTCCCCATTCCCCATTCCCAATTCCCTACACTGGTGACAATACCTTGATCTTGTCTTCTAAAGAGTTCATCAAGGACTGGAAGGGCTGGATGAACTTGTCAATACCTTCAACTAACAGTTCATCCATTACGGTATCGAGATCGATGTTGATGTCGGGATCTTTGAGGTTTTCGATCAGCGTGTAAGCATTATTTACGTCTGTTTCTAAGCGATCGCTCACGTTACAATGATCGGCACAAGCTTTAATGGTCGCTGGTGGGACGGTGTTAACAGTATCAGGGCCTACCAACTCTTCGATATACATCACGTCGTTGTAGTTGGGGTCTTTGGTGCTGGTACTAGCCCAAAGTAGCCGTTGTACTGTGGCCCCTTTTGCTACCAACTCTTGCCAACGCTCACTTCTAATGATTTTCTTGTATTCTTGGTAAGCTAGCTTGGCGTTTGCGATCGCTACTTTTCCTTTCACAGCTTTTAGCTTTGCTTCCACGGCAATATCATCAACGCCTTTTTTCAACTTAGCATCTATTTTGCCATCAATGTTGCTATCGATCCGGCTGAGGAAGAAGCTAGCGACTGAAGCAATTCTACTGATGTCTTTACCTTCAGCCAGCCGTTTTTCTAAGCCCCGAACATAAGCCCAAGCTGTGTTTACGTAGCTTTCTACAGAAAATAACAGCGTAATATTGACATTCATACCCTCGGCTATTACCTGCTCTACTGCTGGCAAACCAGGTTCTGTACCGGGAATTTTAATCATCAGATTTTCCCGACCAATTTCTTGGAAATATCGCCGAGCTTCGCTTATTGTTGCTTCCGTATCATGGGCGATGGTTGGCGGTACTTCGATACTCACATAACCATCTAGTCTATTCGAGGCTTCATAAACAGGGCGTAAAATATCACAAGCATTACGGATATCTGCAAAAACTAGGGATTCGTAAATTTTGTCTATCGGTAAGTTAGCGCGAACTCCGGCTTCTATATCGGCATCATAAATGACGTTACCTGCGATCGCTTTTTCAAAGATAGCTGGGTTAGAAGTAATCCCAGATATACCTTGATTTTCAACCATGTCTTTGAGTTCACCTGATTGAATAATGTCACGGGTCAAATTATCCATCCAGATACTTTGACCGTATTGCTTAATTTCTAGTAGATGATTGGTAGACATAGCTAGTTTATTTCACTCCTGTATAGTGATGTTTCTAAGTGAAGTTGGCAAAACGCATTAACACTTACTTTTGAATTGTGGCGTTGCCAATCACTTATTGCATCGGCCAGCTGAGATAATCCTTAATTGATCTTCTGATCTTCAAAAAGCGCTATTTTGCATCCCCAATCCTAAATCACCATGATTAACGTTTAATTAATGGCAGATGAGAGTACAGCACGGCGTAAATAAACACCCTTATAAAATGTCTAAAACCCTTACGGAACACGAATTACGAATTACGTTAGCGCAGCTAAAGCCTTCGGCATGGCTTCGCTTAAAGCGACGCAGGAGCGTCATTACGAATTGTATTCTAGTGTCCGTTTTGAATAAAAGACTCTACCTTTGCGACATCTTCTTTGCTGCCAATAATTAAAGGTGTGCGCTGATGCAGTTTTTTTGGCACTACATCCAAGATGTTTACCAATCCTGTCGTAGCACGGCCGCCTGCTTGCTCAATCAAAAAGGCGAGAGGAGCGGTTTCATAAAGCAAGCGCAATTTTCCTTCAGGGTTTTGAATTGTACCTGGGTAGAGAAACACGCCGCCTTGAACCAAAATTCTATGGATGTCGCTCACCATTGCGCCGCTATAACGAGCGCTGTAGCCTTCTGTGCGGTGAACGTAGCGAATGTATTCTCGAATTGATTCTTCCCACTGCCAAAAGTTACCCTCGTTCACGCTGTAAACAGACCCGTGGTTAGGAATGCGGATATTTTCTTCTGTGAGAATAAACTCTCCTAAACTGGGATCGAGAACAAAGGAATGAACGCCCTTACCTATAGTATAAACCAGCATCGTGCATGGCCCATACAGGATGTATCCGGCAGCAAGTTGCTTCCGTCCGTTGGTGAGGAGATCGGTTGCCTTACCATCGCTATCATTTCCTTCTTGTTGGCGAATAGCGAAAATGGAACCCAAGCTGAGATTATTATCAGTGTTTGATGAGCCATCAATTGGGTCATACAACAGGGTATAGCGACCAATGGGGCAATTTTCGGGGATATAGTAAGGATTTTCCATTTCCTCAGAAGCGAGGCGACAGACTAAGCCGCTTTGCTTAAACACTGAGATAAACACATCATTGGCGTAGACATCCATCTTTTTGACGGATTCTCCTTGGACATTAACTTCCCCGGTAAAACCGAGAACGCCTTCCATCAAACCAGCGCGACTCATGCGGCGAGCAACCAGTTTACCTGCTAAGGCGATGCGATTCATCAGCGCACTTAAATCTTGGGCATCTGGCGAAAAACTCTGAAGTTGCTGGAGAACGTGACGGGATAAGGTTGTACAATCACGATCTAAAGCTCTATCTGTAATTTCATTGATAGACGATTCTAAGGATTCTGGCGTTTTAGCCATTTTTATGTTCTCCGCAGCCACTAGCTGTTAATTGGGTTTTAGTTGTGTAGGGCAACTTATGGTTGCTGCTTCTATCTTAGAAAGGTAATTTGAGAACTTAGATGCGACTTTAGATAAACTAAAGAAATGAATTTTCAGTGACTCTTGCACTCAGAGCCTGGATACTTAGTAGGTCGTCTAAGATATGACGAAGATTTACTCAGTAGTTTTTATGAGGATTTGGGCTAGCGATGCCTACAGCTGGCTGCGCCTACGCTTACTGTATTCTGACTCCTGAATTCTGTTCGATAAAGTAGAGTTAGAGGTTTAGTCTTCGCTATTGGCAGCGCATGGGTGTAAGAGGATGTTTGAAAAGTCCTCTTGTCGGTATCAAAAGTTTTAGATCCCTCTAAATCTCCCTTAAAAAGGGAGACTTTGATTCTGGTTCCCCCCTTTTAAGGGGGTTAGAGGGGATCTAAAAGTGCTTAAAGTCATAGTGAAACACTTTTAAAACATCCTCTAATGCAACTAGGATTTTGTGGAGCGGAATTAATTATGACTGCTTTAACTTTACAATTACCTCCTAATCTCAAATTTACGGATGAGGAATTTGAACAGATTGTTGCTGTGAATAAAGAATTGCGTTTGGAATTAACTGCTGAAGGAGAATTGGTAATCATGTCACCCACTGGAGGAGAAACAGGAAATCGTAATTTTGATTTATTAGGTCAATTATGGTTTTGGAACAGTCAAAATAATTTAGGAAAAGCTTTTGATTCTTCTACTGGTTTTAAACTTTTAAATGGTGCAACTCGTTCTCCTAATGCTTCTTAGGTAAAGATGGAACGGTGGGATGCTCTCACCTCACAACAAAGAAAAAAATATCTCCCCTTGTGCCCAGACTTTGCAGTAGAATTGATTTCTGAAACTGATGATGTCGACGACACTCAAGCCAAGATGCGGGAATACTTAGCAAATGGTTTACAACTTGGGTGGTTAATTAATCCCAAAGATAAACAAGTAATCATTTATCGCCCTAATCAAGCACCAGAAGTTTTACAATCCCCTACAAGTTTATCTGGTGAAGATGTTTTACCTGGTTTTATTTTAAATTTACAGCCAATTTTTGCGTAGATAATCGTTATTTTGATTGTTACAGCAAGTCATAATGCTATTCTGTAAAGTCCTTCATAATTTTTATATAAGACTTATGTAAAACTACAGGCTGTAGGGGCAATTTAAATCTAGAATTTGCTCAAACGCTTCATCAGCTATAAAAATCTGATATTTATCTTCAATATGATTCTTGGTAAATAGTCCACTACTTAAGCGTTTAACTTTTCCTGCCAGGTATATTTGCTGATTACTTTATCAAAATGTCTGTTTACTTTCTTAAAATACTGAAATGCTTTATCAAAATGGCACTGTACAAGCTAGGGACTTTGATAAATCAAGCCAATCTCTGCCACATCGTAAAGCCGCACTACCAATTAAGAGCCACCCTATTGTTGTAGCGATGAGTAACATTCAGCTATTGAATTGTCAAAGTCTCGTTTAGTTTAAGCAGCCATTGATAACATGGCTCATCAATTGGGGCAATATCTCTACGTTGCTGCGCTAAAGATTCTGTGTAAGCTATGAGCCAAGTAGAAGCAAGTTCTTGCTCGGTTGCAGCCTCATCCGCTAATGTACGAGCAAACTGTAGCTCTACCCATTCTTTAAAAGTAACTATTTCAAGGGATATCCCAAATATTTCTTCAATTTCATTACATCGAGGCATCAGTTCATCAATTCGTTCAGTTTCAAGACTTGTAACGAAACCAGCTTTTCTAACGCTGGAATGTACTTCGAGTTTTTCTGATAATTCCTCAATTTCATCTCGCAAGTATGACTTACCATACTTGGCATCCCAAGCTTCCACAATTTGCCTATCCTCTAAAAGTTCAATATCACCAATATTGCCATGCTTCTTATTAGCTGAACGCATTTGTGAAAGTGGTTTTAGCAAACTTCCGTGAAAAACTTGGTGTTCTTGCATAGCCTGCATTAAGCTATGCATAGCTATCTCCATTAAACGAGCCGCATAATCAGATTGATTGATGTGACGCAGTATGAGACTTAATGAAATGCCTTTATCAACAACTGTTGCTCCGAGAAATAAGGTCAGATTCTCAATAGTTTGTAAAGCTAATCTTCTAAAGTTATCTGCTTGATTGAGTAGTTGCGAAAGAAGATAGCGCAGTGCTACTTCAGAAACTACTTCGTATTTCTCAATTGCCTCAACAATACTTACCCACTCAGAGCGTGCGCCTCTCATGTTGGCTTTATATACAAATGAATACGGGTAATTTTCTGCTAAACTGCGTGTCATCATGAAACCATCTGCATTCAATCTTAGTAGTTCATATTTTCGTAACACAGGTGTAATGTATTGCTTATCAAGAGAACGCATAGAGATACCATCACACCAAGAAAAGTCTCTTATAGCCGTACTCCCTTTGTGTAGCCTAATACTCTGCTCTGGCTCAATTGCCTTAACGCACAACTGTAGAATTGATAAACCCACCAATGCTCTACCAACTTCGCTGGTCACTGACTGTACAAGTCTATCTAAAAGATATTTATGTGCTTGGTTCAAGGTCAAGAAATCAAGATTCGATGAATAATCTCTGCAAAATAAAATCTGTTTTTCCAAGTAACCTGTAGATAGTTCTACGGCTATTTTCTTGTACCGTATCTTTGCAGCTTGACTCATTCCTCCTTCTTGAAAGTATTGAATTGTTCCATCAGGTAAAACTAACTCACTTCTGTTTGTATAGACTCTCAGGTGTAGCTCATTCATAATCTGTTTATAGATTTTTACGAAGTTGCACGCTTTTAGGGTTTAGTGTAGGAAAGGCGTAAGGAATCAAATACTCACCTTTGGGAATTTGTGGATTTGTGTTGTGATTTCTAACTTCGTAGCCCATAGCCCGCAGAGACTGAAGATAGGAGAAGACATCTTCTGCTTTCACACCCCATAGGTCTGCAAGCTCTGTAGCTGAAAGTTGAGCAGCAGTACCAATACACCTTGCCACACATTGGATTACACGCCAAAGTGGTTTAACTTCCAACTTAGGATGAAAAGTTATTATTCCACTAATTCGGGCATTGTATTGATAATATCCAGATAACTGAACTAAATCCGCTTTTCCTGTAGCTTCAGTTAACTTTTCTTCAAAAGCTTTCCAAAGAGATGTATATAACTGTGTATCAAGAGCTTTAGCACAAAGCTTAACTGAACACGTTCCCAGAACCCATTCATCATGACCGCAAGACGGATTAATATCTATCACGAATTGATCTTCTTCTTCGCAATTATCATTAATACCTGCTGTGAACAGCCAGCATGAATCATTCAAATCGTAGGATATATAAATTTTTACACTTTGAGAAGTTTGTTTTGTTGTCCAAGAAAAATCAGTAGATAAAAATCTTATCGTTGTTCCTTTTTCTTCATATTTCAAACGAGGTATAGATAAAATTTTTCCAGCTTTGCGTAAATCTATAATTGCAGATTTAGCTTTTTGAGAATAAATTTCGGTTAACTTTCTTTTACGCTGCCGAAAACCTAGTTTTTTATTCTCAGGTAAGTAACTTATAGGGAAAGGTAATTTAAATTTAATTACTTGTTCTAGAATACTAAGAGCCAATATCCGCCCAAGCTGAGGAGGCACTGAATTTCCAATTTGTTCAATAGAAATCTGCCTATTCCCAATAAGTTCATAGTCATCAGGAATAGTCTGTAACCTCTTTAACTCTGCAATCGAGAATTTTCGATTTTGCCAACTGAAAGGCCCGGTGTATTGTCCTCCCTGTGCTTTAATTGTTCGTACTGGAATTGTTGGATCTGCTTTGTACAGGAAATCTGAAAATTTTGATCTCCAGCTAAATACTGGGTTAGGATAACCCATCTCTTTTGTATAAAAACTATAGTTTAGTCCAGGTGGAATATGTTCGAGTAGATGCCCAAAACGTCCGCCTATACCTATTTCCATTTCTGAAATATCAACGCCTTCTACAGCTTCTCCTGCTGAATAATAACAATTTTGATTGAGAGAATCTGGCCCATGAGTAGGATAGGGAAATAAATATTCTCCTTCTTTTAATCCAACAATAAATAAACGTTCTCGATGTTGGGGTACTCCATAATCAGCGGCATCAAGAATACGAAAATAAATATCGTAGCCAACTTCTCTAAAAGCTTTTTGAATTTCTTGCCAAGCTTTTCCTCCATTTGCACCAGTTATTCCATATACATTTTCAAATAAGAATCCTTTCGGTTTAAGTACATTGAGAATACGAACATATTCTTGAAATAGTGTACCTCTAGCATCAGTTGTTCCAGATACTCCAGCAGCTCTACGTCCGGCAGCAGAAAAAGTTTGACAAGGAGGGCCGCCAATAATAAAGTCTATTGTCAAATGAGATTCAGGTAAATAATCTCTAATATCAATGCAGATAGCTTTAGAACCTTCTAGCCATTTATTTGGTAAAGAATTCCTTTGTAAAGTCTGAACATACTTGGCTTCAAGCTCTACCATTTGAATGATTTCAAAGCCAGCATCATGAAATCCAATGTCTAATCCACCACCACCAGAAAATAAGCTGAGTGTTTTAATGGGAGTAAGTCCATGTTGCATCAGCCATTGGCGGAGATATTTACCAAAATTGTCAGTCCATGCTGCTTCTTGGCTGACTTTAAGAATGGCTAAAATATCTTGGAACCAAGTTGTATTAATTGGCTCGGAGCTAGACAAATCGAAAGAAAGAGACAACTGTCGCATTGCGTAACCTAAATATAACGCTTGTCGGTTGTGTAAAATACACTTTGGTTAAAAGAAAGGGACTAGCGGATTAAAGATTAGAGTAGTGTATTCCATCCAGTTTGAAAACCGCTATATATAATAAAATCCCCTCTCACACCACACTTACCTCAAAGGGGAGGGCTGTAGGTTGAGAGGGGATAACTAAGAGTAATTACTAGTTCTCTGAAGTTTCCTGAGAGAACTTTTTATGGATGGTTTTGGTGGATTCTCCATCAGCAGCTACTGTTATGAGATAGTCCATTAAACCATCTGAAAAGGGAAGACGCAGGTGGAAAGTACCATCGGGTTTGATTTTGATGGGATGTCCAGCAATGTTTACGCTTGTATTTGGTTGGGTTGCTCCGTGAATAATTAACTCAGCATCTGCTACAAACCAAAAATCTTCGTGGGAACGACTGAAAACGCGAACATTAGGTGAACGGGCGATGAATAACCAATGATCGCCATCAGCAATATAGCCAATTTCAACCATGTAATCGCGATCGCTCACGGGAATGGCCACAAAGCGATCGCGGGCTACTTCTTCACATTCATACTGCTGTACAAGCTGGGGACTTTGATAACTCAAGTCAATCCCAGTTACATCGTAAAGCCGCACTACCAATTGAGAACCGCCCTGTTGTTGCAGCGCTTTGTTCTGAGTCTGGGAAATGTGCCAAGAGACATAAGCCCATTTGGGAGTGCGGGGTATGAGCAGTATGTTGCTTTCTTCTTCACTGCTCTTTTCTTCTACGTTTACCAAGTTAATAGCTGTTTCGCTTGGTAATGCTCCATTTTCAACGGTGGAATCTGTAGGAACAGGACTGAAAACACGAGCGATCGCAGAACGGGCAATAAATAACCAGCGATGACCATCAGCGACATAGCCAATTTCAGCTATGTAATCGCGATCGCTGATGGGAATTTCCACAAAGCGATCTTTTGCAGTCTCTTCACATTCATATTGCTGAACAAACTGGGGATGTTGATAACTCAAGTCAATCCCAGTTGCATCATATAACCGCACTACCAATTTAGAGCCGCCCTGTTGTTTCAGTTCTGCTTTTTTGGTTTCGGATATCTCCCAAGAGACATCAGCCCATTGGTAAGTGCGAGGTGTGAGGACAAGACTGCTCTCTTCTTCAACATCTACTAAGTGAATATCTGTTTCATCCGCAATCGCCACATCATCAACGATGGGATCTGGATGCACAGAACTGGAGAAATGAACAACTGGTGAACGGGCAATGAATAACCAGCGATCGCCATCAGTGAGATAACCAATTTCAGCTATATAATCGCGATCGCTGGCGGGAACATCCGCCAGTCCGTCGTTTACTGTCTCTTCAGATTCATACTGCTTGACAAGCTGAGGAATTTGATAGCTCAAGTCAATCCCAGTCACATCATAGAGCCGCACTATAAATTGAGAGCCGCCCTGTTGACGTAGTGCTGCTTTCTTGGCTTCGGAAACTTTCCAAGAGACATGAGCCGATGTAGAAGTATGTGGTGTAAGCACAAGACTGCTCTCTTCTTCAACATCTCCGAAGTGAATATCTGTTTGGTCCACAATCGCCACATCATCAACGATGGGATCTGGATGCACAGGACTGAAGAAACGAACAACTGCTGAACGAGCAATGAATAACCAGCGATTGCCATCAGCAAGATAACCAATTTCAGCTATATAATCGCGATCGCTGGCGGGAATCTCTACTAAGCGATCATGTGCTGTCTCCTCAGATTCATACTGCTGTACAAGCTGGGGACTTTGATAACTCAAGTCAATGCCCGTTGTATCATACAGCCGCACTACCAATTGTGAACCGCCTTGTTGACGCAGTGCTGCTTTCTTGGTTTCAGAAATTTCCCAAGAGACATTAGCTGATGTAGAAGTATGCGGTGTGAGCAAAATGCTGCTCTCATCTTCTGCATCTCCCAAATGGATATCTGTTTCGGCTGCGATTGGCACATTGTCAATCGTAGTATCAGTTTCTCCTGGGGTATCCGATCCCAGATTAATCGCCCAGGCTCCAATCCCTGCGCCTGCTGCTAAAGCCGCAACGTCTGCATAATCTATGGAGTCATTCTCAGCAGCACCCTCGCTAACAGTTGTCTCTGTTTGAGTTTCGTCTACCACCTCGATCGGAGGTTCGGCTGCATCTGCTACCACATTGAATACATCTACATCTGGCAATTCTGGCAAATTGAGCAGTGGAGATGGTGGTAACGGTGAAGGTTCCACTTCGTCAGAGTCTGCTAAGGGCAATTCATCTGTATCTTCAGTTGAGGTGAGAGTCTGTAGCCAGTTCAATTCTGCTTGAAGTTCCTCATCTATCTCATCTTCAGAAATTTCTGTGTCCCAATATTCCAAACCAGATGTTACTTCTGGCACATCTGGTAATTCGGGCAGTGGGGCTGTTACCTCAGATGAAGGCAGTTCTATATCAGAAGATATTTCTTCGGGAAGATTTCCCAAGTGAGGATATGGAGTATTTACTACAGCTGCTGGGGCTTCTATATCCCATGCAACCTCATCAGAATCGGTTGTATTTGTCCCAGTATAATTATCTCGTTCGACCGTCTCATCAATTGTGTTTGTTTCTATTTCTTTGTTGTTAAAGGCAGACCAGGTAGCTGCTCCGATGCCTGTTGCTAAAGCCGCACCACCAGTTAAAGCTGCGGCTCCCGCTCCATTAGTTAGAGTAGAGGTTGTGCCTTCATAGAAGTTAGAATTTCCATTATTTGCCTCGTGAGTACCATTCTCAGCCAGTTCAGATTGTGTTTGAGCATAGATATTGAAAGGAGTGCGATCGGGGGTTTCTTGCTCTTGGAATTGTGAAACTGGCTGTTCTTCAAGCATCGCTCCGTTAATGGAGGCAGCTGTGCTGGCATTAAGTACTGCTGTTTCTCCATCTTCTGGATCGGGTGGATGAGGATTTGATTCTGGTAAGTTGTCTGTTTTATCATCGGATGATGGGTTTTTTCCGAGAGTCCACCAGGCCAACGCTGCAATTACACTAACAAAAAACAAAGGTAGCAGTACCCAAAACGGTACTTCTTTGTTGATAATTGGGCTTTTTTGTGTAGTAGTGGCAGGAGCGACAAAAGGCTGTTCGGCAAATGCAGAAGAAGTAGCACTAGGGGAAGCTGTCGCAGCAGGTGTAGTCTGGGCAGTGGGAGAAGGCGTGACAATAGGTTGTGATACGTTGGTTGCGATCGCAGTTGCTTCAGCTGTTCTTGCTTGTTCTATAGCCTGCTGTCCTGCGGGTGCAAGGGTAAAGCCAAGAAAATCTACTACGCTTAAGCTGGGATTTTTTTTGTAAACGTAAACTAAAGGTTGCGAGAAGGGATATTTTGCATCATCTGGTAAGGCTTGATGTAATTGCAGAACTCGCACATTTTGCAGCTTCGACACCTGATTAGCTAACACATAGCTGATGCCATCTTTACCCAGTTGTTTGATGATTTCTGCGGTATTATCCTCACTTAGTTGGGTAGCACTAGACCCTGTAGCAAATTCAGCAGTCTTGAAGGCTGGATAAGTGCGAAAAGTATTGCGAGTCTCACTTGTGTTCGGGTGATCGATTAACCGAATTTTCCCTGGAGGCGCTCCTAATTGTGACCAATTTGTAATTTGTCCCCGGAAAATCCGAGCAAATTGCCTACTAGTCAAGCTTCCTTTGAAAGGATTATCTGCGCTGACCACGATCGCAATTTTCTCACGGCGCAAGCGGACTTGCTCTAATCCTTGAGCTTTTTCTGCTGGTGTCAACCCACGCCCCATTGCTACGATGTCGATTTTGCCATCTAGCAAATCTTTCAGTGCTGTATCAGTGCCATTAGCGGCAACTTCAACCTTAGTACCCAAAAACTGTTTTTCAAAATTCTCTTTCAGACTTTGGTTAATTGCACCCAAACTATTTGAACCATCAATCCGAATTGTCGTTCCATTCTGCACTGTTTGCGGCAGTGTAAAAGAAGGAGACTCAGTTTTAGATTGCGCCAGTATAGGTTCTGATACCAGCAAACCTGCTGCCATAGGAGTTGTAGCTAAAGCAACCCATAGTATCAGCCTGATTATCGAAGTATCTTTTTTTTCTTGTTGCCACATAAGCCCCTTAATTAAAGTAAAAAATAGAAAGCCTACCAGTCTTAACCCACAATCTTGTTAAAGATTATGGAGGAGACGCGCTAATTATACATCTGAGTTCTCTTTACTTCTAAGTTCCTTCAGCGCACTTATATTGATTTATACTTGGACTGAGATTGTATAGCATAATAATTTATACTCTCATTGCCAGAGTCTGTTTACTATAAAATGTTCTAATTTATATTGCAACTTATACCAAGTTGGTAGCTTATGGCCACAATTATGAATTATTGAATTACTAAAACTGGTAAAGTGTAGCAAATTCAATATTATTTAACAATATTATTTTCAGTCATGCTGAGTACTGTGTATCCTAATGTCTTAATAGAGTACTTATTGTTCAGTTTTCAGAAGAATCTACTATAGGACTTCTATTTGATTTTGGAACAAGACTCAGTACGGATGTATCCCTCTTTTCTTGCCAATTCCCAATTCCCAATTCCCAATTCCTATATATTTTTGAGATAACAATGACAATCTGGCTTATCAATCAGCGACTCCACCAAAGCATTTAGGGCAGTAGCAGCTAAAGCGCCACCTCCCAAAGTTCCTTCAACTGTAATAAAAGGTATCCCTTGTTGCATCAGTTGCCGCTTGGCTGCGGGAGCATGGCTAAAACCAATGGGCATTCCAATTACTAATGCTGGCTGAATTTTTTGATTGCTAATCGCGTCACAAACTTCTACAAGGACTGAAGGAGCATAACCAACTACCAACACACAACCTTGACTTACTTGCAGCAATTTTGATCGCCATTCTCTATGTTGCCAAAAAGCTGCTTCTGCTTCTGTGGCGGTGGTAATGTGGGGATTATCAATTAAGGTTTCAGTGCAGCATCCCAAGTGAAGTAATCGGGTTTGATCTAAAGCAGCCGCAACCGTTTGGGTATCAACAACGATTTGACAGCTTGAAGATAAGGCTTCTCGACTAGCTGCGATCGCATCTCGGCTCAATTTCACAAAGGATACTAAACTCACATCGCCACAAGCCAAAACCAACTGAGAAATTAAGTGTTGTTCAATTTCTGAACGGTGAGATAAATCTGGTAATAAGCGTTGTAGCGATTCGGAAAACGCTTCTGAATGGGTATGAATTTCTGCATCCAAACCACTCCAGAGATTATCCAATCCCCCCAATCCGGCTTGGGTTTCGACATCAAGTAACTTGAGTTGTGCCAAAACTTCCGCCTGGATAATTTGACAATGGCGATCGCGCCCCAATAATCCTTCTAATGCTGATGCAGTTTGCCGCAGTTGGGAAATTTGTTGCATCACCGCTCGATATTGCTGCTGAAGTTGTCCCATGAGGTTAACAGTTGTGTCGGCTTCTGGTTCCACCTCCAAAATATTGCGGATATGGTTTAGCTGAAACCCTTGCTGCTTCAGTGCGACAATCCGTTGTAACCGCAGGACATCTTTTTTGGTGTAGAGACGATAATTGCTGTGCGATCGTACTGGTTGCGGTAACAGTCCCAATTGATGGTAATGACGCACCATTCGCGGTGTTAAACCGCCGCCGACTGCATCAGTGAGTTCTTTAATAGTTAAGCAACCAGCATTCATGATTTACTCCAACAACGGCAAAATTCTTTGTAACTCTTCACAACCACCCTGGAGAGATGGCGGCGCATTTTCATCTAAATTCCCTTAAGAACACTGGGTTTACAAATAGATAAACATTTAACTCTGCGTACCTTTGCGCTTCCCTCAGCGCCCCTCTGCGTTTCAAAATCATTATAAACCTTGACATTAACATTAATGTCAAGGTTTAGCGTGAGAGAGTCCCTGTTAATTCACCTCTCATGCTCTACCCCCAACGTTTAGGCCAATTCACCAGAGAACACACAGATACCGTAGCAGCGCTTTTGTGTGGCTTGCTGCTATTTTTTGGATGGTTCGCCTTGCATCTCGGTTGGTTGGGATTGGCGTTCCTGCTGCTACCTGCTGCTTATGTAATTGGTGGTTACGAAAGTGCGCGGGAAGGATTAACTACCCTCTTCAAAGAAAAAGAACTCGATGTAGATTTGCTGATGATTGTCGCCGCTATTGGTGCTGCTAGCCTCGGTTTATGGCGACGAGAATATCATCTAATTATTGATGGGGCAATTTTGATTTTGATCTTTGCCATCAGCGGCGCATTAGAAGGCTATGCCATGCAGAGAACTGAGCGGAGTATCCGCAGTTTGATGAGCCTGACACCCGATACAGCAAGAGTTTTACTTCAGGGAAGAGAAGAAGAAATTCCTATTAGTCAGTTAAAAGTGGGTGATGAGATTGTCGTCAAACCTGGAGAGCTAATTCCTACTGATGGGATAATTTTATCTGGTTACAGCACCCTCAATCAAGCTGCAATTACAGGCGAGTCTTTACCTGTAGAGAAGACAGTCGGCGCAGAAGTATTTGCCGGCACACTTAACGGCTATGGTGCATTGCAGATTAAGGTACACAAACCAGCCCAAAGCAGTTTGATTCAGCGTGTGATTCGCTTGGTAGAACAGGCGCAGACAGAAGCACCACCTTCGCAAGAGTTTATCGATCGCTTTGAGAAGGGATATGCCAAAGTCATTGTAGTAGCCGGAGTATTACTGGCAACTTTGCCGCCATTTCTTTGGGGTTGGGATTGGGAAACAACAATTTATCGGGCGCTTACCTTCTTAGTAGTGGCTTCTCCTTGTGCGTTGATGGCTGCAATTATGCCCACGCTGCTTTCAGGAATCGCCAATGGTGCAAGGCAGGGGATTTTGTTTAAAAATGGGGCGCAGTTGGAGAAGATTGGCAAAGTCCGTGCGATCGCATTTGATAAAACTGGTACTCTAACAACAGGACAGGTGCAGGTATTCCAAGTAATTGCAGCTAGTGAATACACCCAAGAAAATGTATTAAAAGCCGCAGCTAGCGTGGAATCCTATTCAGAACATCCCATCGGTAAGGCAATTGTGCAAGCGGCTGATGATTTGGATTTGGTTGGTGCAATCCAAGTGCAAGCCATACCTGGACAGGGTATTGTCGGAATCGCTCAAGAACAACAGATAATTGTCGGGAATGCCGTTTTTGTACAGCAGTATGTGACCAATTTACCTGAAGAGTTACGAAAAATGGCTCAATCTTTGGAGCAAGAAGGTAAAACTGTGGTTTGGGTAGCACAAGAAGGCAGGGGAGCAGGGGAGCAGGGGAGCAGGGGGGCAGAGGTGATGGGTGTAATTGCGATCGCAGATCAAGTAAGATGGCAAGCAGCCGCAACCATTACCCGCTTGAAGCAACTGGGAATTGAGCAAATTGTCATGCTAACTGGAGATAATGAAGAAACTGCTCAAAGTGTCGCCAAAGCTGTAGGAATTGATCGGGTATATGCTCAACTTCTACCAGAAGATAAGCTAGATGTTATCCGCCTTTTACAGCAAAAGTATCAAACAGTGGCAATGGTGGGCGATGGAATTAATGATGCACCAGCTTTAGCCCAAGCATCTGTGGGTATAGCGATGGGAATATCTGGTAGTGATGTGGCATTAGAAACCGCAGATATAGTACTGATGGCAGACAAGTTAGAAAAAATTGCGGTGGCGATACATTTGGGGAGGCGATCGCAATCCATAGTCAAACAGAATATATTCGTAGCATTGGGTTTTATTGTGTTGCTCTTGATGGGCAACTTTTTAGGAAGTATTAACTTGCCTATTGGCGTGATTGGGCATGAAGGCTCTACAGTACTAGTGACCCTCAGTGGTTTAAGATTGCTGAAATAAAGCACTCTTCTCTAACTGTCTAATACGCTCCATTTGCAGAATGTTCCACTCATCTTCAGAAAAGGGTGTGCTAAACCAGGCATCTAATATTTCTTTTGCGATCGCTTCTGTAGTGGCACGTAAACTTAATACTAGAACATTCGCATGATTCCAAATACGTGCCCCGCGTGCAGTTTCAGCATCATGGCATAATGCCGCACGTATCCCTAAGACTTTGTTGGCGGCAATAGATGCACCAGTACCAGTCCAACAAAAGACAATCCCCTCATCTGCTTTTTGGGTTGCTACTGCCAAAGCAACTTTACTACAACTGAGGGGCCAATCAACTTCTAAATCATTCTCAGCTAAGGAACCGAAGGGTATAACTTCATGTCCGCGCTGCTTAAGTTCTTCCAGTATCCTATCAGTAAGGTTGGTGCGTTCATCACTGCCAATAGCAATTTTCATGCATTCCCCCTTAAAATTAGTCTTCCCCATCTCCTCATACTACGATGTTTATAGGAGACAGGGCAATACTTCTCGCTTAAGGGGAAAAGGGGAAAGGGAAAAGGGAAAGAAAAAATCTTTAACCCTTATCCTTTACCTTTACCCCAAACCAGATTCCGAGTTAAAAATGCACAAAGCGAGAAGTATTGGGAGACAGGGAACAGGGAACAAGAAAAAATTAATTACAAATTAGGAATTACGAATTAATTCTCGCCTTTTGCTGAATATACAGCACTTTGACCATCCAATGAAACTGCATCTGTTTGTAGTTCTTGATGCCGATTTGGTTTGATAAAGCGCTCTGTTGTTGTCTTAATCACGATATACAAAATCGGTACTACAAACAAACTCAAAAAAGTTGCAATTAACATCCCTCCAAAAACTGCTGTTCCCAAAGATTGGCGACTACCCGCACCGGCACCTGTGGCAACAGCTAACGGAAAAATCCCCAATAGTGTAGAAAAAGCAGTCATCAAAATTGGGCGTAACCGCTCTTGCGAAGCCTCAATTACTGCTTTGGTAATCGAAAGCCCTTGTTCTCGTAATTGGTTAGCAAATTCCACAATCAAAATTGCGTTTTTACTAGCTAAACCGATCAACATTACTAGACCAATTTGGCAGTAAACATCATTCGCAAAACCCCGCATTGATTGAGCTATCAGCGCTCCAAAGATAGCTAAGGGAACTGATAACAGAATGATAAAGGGGTCAACGTAGTTCTCATATTGAGCGGCTAGTACCAAGAATACAAAGATTATTCCTAATCCAAAGATTAGCGGTGCTAAACCACCAGAATCTATTTCTTCTAATGCAGTTCCTGACCATTCGTAACCATAGCCGGCAGGTAAAACTTCTTTAGCAACTTTTTCCATTGCTTTAATTGCGTCTCCTGAACTAGAGCCAGGAGCGGCGGAACCATTAATTTCAATCGAGCGGAACAGATTATAATGATTTATCGTTTGCGCTCCCACAGTCTGAGTAACTGTGACTAAGTTACTCAAAGGAACCATTTGATTCTTTTGAGAACGAACGTATAGTTTGCCAATATCTTTGGGATTGGAACGAAACTGTTGATCTGCCTGGATATACACCCGATAATTACGCTGCTGGAGATTAAAATCATTTACATATTGCGATCCCAAAGCAGTTTGTAAAGTACTGAAGACATCATCTATAGAAACTTGCAATGATTTGGCTTTATTGCGGTCTACTTCCACAAGCAATTGTGGTGTATCTGCGGCAAAGGTGCTAAATACAGCTTGTAATCCTGGTGTTTGATTAGCTTTACCCAGCAACTTACCCATTGACTGGACTAGATTTTCTAAACCACTGTTACCTCTGCGGTCTTGCAGTTGAAAGACGAAGCCGCCAAAGTTGCCTAAACCCTGAATTGGTGGCGGATTCACAGGAAAAACCCTCGCTTCTGGAATTGCCATCAACTTTCCTTGCAAGCTGCCAATAATTGCCTGTACTGATTGATCGGGTTTTGAGCGCTCATCCCAAGATTTTAAAGTTGTAAATATGATGCCACTATTGGCGGTGCTACCACTAAAACCAAATCCGCCGATCGCAAAAGTCCCCAATACTTCTGGAATTTGCAGAATTTCTTTTTCTACCTGTGCAATCACATCGCTAGTATATTGCAGAGAAACCCCTTGCGGCCCTTGGATAATTGTAATGAAATAGCCTTCATCTTCATCGGGTAGAAAAGCTGTTGGGACTGTGGTGTAGAGCCAAGCAGTCATTCCCAAAGAAACTATAAACAACCCAATCACAATAGCTTTGATGTGTGTTAGAAAGGTCAGCGATCGCTTATAACCATTCTGTACCCAGTCAAGAAACCGATTAATCTGGCCAAAAATCCAACCCAGCCAGCCTGAAGGTTTTTGTCCTTGACGCAGCAGCAGCGCGCACAAGGAAGGTGTCAGGGTCAAAGCCAAAAAAGTTGAAATTGCAATGGAGAAAGCGATCGTCAGGGCAAATTGCCGATAAAGTGCGCCTGTGGTTCCCGGAAAAAACGCTACTGGCACAAACACCGCCATCAACACTAGTGAAGTGGCGATAACCGCGCCAAACAGTTCCCTCATTGATTCACTAGCGGCTCGGCGAGGACTAATTCCTTTATCCTGAATAAAACGGCTGATTTGCTCCACCACAACGATCGCATCATCTACCACCATCCCCGATGCTAAAGTTAGACCAAATAAAGTCAAACTATTGATGGAAAAGTTAAAAACTTTGACGAAGGCAAATGTCCCAATTAAGGAAAGCGGAATGGTAAGTGCTGGAATTAAAGTAGTTCGCCAGTCCTGCAAGAACACAAAAATTACAATTACAACTAGCACTACCGCTTCAATCAGAGTCTTGATAACTTCTGACATCGACTCTTCTACAAAGGATGTCGTGTCAAAAGCTACCTGATATTTCAGCCCTGGGGGAAAACTCGGAGCTAATCGTGCTAGTTCGTCTTTGACTCCCTTAGCCACATCTAAGGCATTACTACCAGGAACTTGATAAATCCCTAAACCGACAGCATCATTACCACGAAATCGCAGAAATGAACTGTAGTTTTCTGCACCCAGTTCTGCTCTACCGACATCTTTAAGCTTGACTAATGTGCCATCATCTCCAGTTTTCAGGACAATTTCTTCAAATTCTGATGGTTCTGCTAATCGGCTAGCAGCACGCACATCAAGTTGATATCTTTGCCCTTCAGGAGCCGGTTCTTGTCCAATTCTCCCTGCACCAACTTGCAAGTTTTGTTCAGATAAAGCATTCGCTACATCCTTGGTCGTTAGTCCCCGACTAGCAAGGCGACTCGGATCTAGCCACAGGCGCATTGCATAGCGACGTTCACCAAAAATTTGAGCGTTGCTCACGCCTTTGACTCTTTTTAAGGCATCTGCTAAGTAAAGGTCGGCATAATTGCTTAAGAATGTATTGTCATACTCTTTATTTTCAGCGAATAAACCAATCGCTAAGAGGATGTTACTAGATTCTTTCGATACTCGCACACCCGTGCGCTGCACAGAATCTGGTAGTTGTGGTTGGGCAACAGAAACACGATTTTGCACATCCACAGCCGCAATATCTTTATCCCGCGATGAATCAAAGGTGGCTGTAATAGTACTAGTACCATCGTTACTACTGCTAGAAGTGAGATATCTTAGTCCCTCAACCCCGTTGATTTGCCTTTCTAAGATATTTGTCACTCCGCTTTCTACGACTTCTGCACTAGCTCCGCTATAGTTGGAAGTTACAGTGATTTGGGTGGGACTAATTTCTGGGAATCTGGCGATCGGTAGTGAGGGAATACTAATTAATCCTGTTAAAAGGATAACGATCGCACAGACCGACGCAAAGATTGGTCGCTTAATAAAGAAGTCAACAAACATAGTTTAAAAATTGGGCTTTGGGTATTTGGCATTTATTGGGGCATTGGGCATTGGGCATTGGGCATGGGGCATTGGGCATTGATCAATGATTAATAGTTATTCTCCCCCTGCTTCCCCTGCTCCCCTGCTCCCCTTGCCCCCTCCCTATGGCTTCTGACTACCAACTTCTTGCGGTGCGGGAGTGATGGGAGCGCCATTAGTTAGGTTGAGAATACCGGAAACAACAATTTTGTCTCCAGCTTTTAGTCCTTCGATAACTTGATAATTATTCCCCTCAATAACTCCCAATTTCACAGGTTTTTGTTGAGCAACTAAAGATGGCGCTCCAGCTTTCTTTTCTGCTGGTGCTTCAGCTTTTTTTTCTGCTGACGCTTCAGCGTTCTTTTCTGTTGGCGCTTCAGCTACAAATACAAATGTCTCCCCACCCAGGCGAGATACTGCCGTAACTGGAATTAAAATTCCTGGACGTTCGTTCCAGATCACTTTGGTTTGCACTGATTGGCGATTTACCAGTTGACTTCTAGAATTACCAAAGTTAGCTTTCACCAAAATTGTCTGCGAATCGGAACTAGCATCTGGAGAAATGAAACTTATCTTACCCCTTGCTGCGGGTTGGCCTTGAGCGTTCAGCATTTGCACTGGTAATCCCAAGCGCAGTTTTTTGGCTTCTTCTAGGGGAACAGAAATATTTAGTTCTAAAGAGTCGTTTCTAGTAAGTGTAGTCAGCTGGTCTGCTTTTTCTACATAATCTCCCACTTTTGTGGGAATATCGCCAACAGTACCAGTAAAAGGTGCCAGAACTTTTGTGTATTGTAGTTGAACTTGGGCTGCTTGGACTTGGGCTACTGCTTGAGTTACTTGCGATCGCGCTTGGGCAATTTCTTCTGGGCGGGAACCATTTTCTAGTTGCCTTAAGTTTTGTTTCTGCTGTTCCAAAGCTCCAGCTAGCTCATTGATACTAGAAGTTCTGCTTTGGCGGAGTTGAGCTAGGCGTTTCTGGGCTACAACCAGGGCAGCTTCAGCACTTTGCTGTTCTTTGACATATCCTTCTAAGGTATCTTCAGAAACTGCGCCCTCTTTTCTCAATTGTGCGTATCGCTTGGCTCGTGACTGTGCTAGTTCTACATCCGATTTAGCTGACTGAATTTGAGCCTCAGCCTGAGCAATTTCTTGTGGTTGCGATCCCGATTGGGCATCTCGCAAGCGAGCTTGGGCTTGGGTTAACTGCGCTCTAGCTTGGGCAACTTCTTCTTGTCGCGTACCCGCTTTGAGTTCAGCAAGACGTGCTTGAGCTTGTGCTAGTCCAGCTTTTGCTTGTAATAATTGCGCTTGGACACTATCACTTTCTAGGCTAATAATAACTTGCCCCTGTTGAACACGGTTGCCCTCTTGGATGAAAATCTGGGTAACTCGTCCTTCAACCTGTGGCTTGATGATTACTGAACGTGGAGCCTCTAAGGAGCCAATAAACTCCGAACTTTCTTGCACAGTTTCAGGTTGCACAGTCGCTAGCTTGACTGGAATTGCCATCGGTTGACCAGCAGCTGGCCCACCTGCTGGTGGATTACTAGCACTACTAGTTTGCCACCAGCGCCAACCAAAACCAATGCCTCCAATTAAGAGGATAATTCCCAAAATTAGAGGCCAACGACGCTTTTGAGGTGGTTTAGGCGATCGCTCTGGCAGTGGTGGTTGTGGCTCTTGACTAGAATCAGTAACAGCAGGCTGTTCTATTTCAACTGGAAGCGGAGAATCAGGGAACTCAGAATGGGACATCTTCAGTTTCTCGTCTTGTGGATTTAGACTTGGGCAATCTACTCTTGACTAAAAAAGCATTATCTGAATAGTTTTTTAGCCCTTTGTTTTGATGTTGATAACTAACAAATATGTATTTGGGTATTTGGGCGATCGCTCACGATGTCTAGTACCTAAAACAAACAAATATGCTTCATCACATTATGGTAATTTTGTACATTACTTAACTCCCATCATTTTTTTAAAGTGTAATTTATAAAACTTTTTTGGTCAGTATAAAACCATCACTTCCTGTCATAGAGAAAACACGGTTTATGTTGTTGCAAGGAAATCAATACAATTTTCTGCCTCCTACAATGGCAAACTGCCTGATACCGTGTACAAATAAATTTAAAGAAGTTTCGATGTAGTATTCATATCTATAATCTAGTGTGGTAGGGATATCGCTAAAAACGCAGAATACCGTGAAACAACATACCCGTGAAACTATCTACAGATGCTTTTAAATCTATATCTGAAGATACTTCACCCTTATCTTGACTTTTTTGCAGGCACATAACCACCTAGCTCTTCGCGCAGCGATTAGCGATTTTTAGTTTTGTATAAAATCAGACATGAGGCTTGATGATTCTTTCATAAGCGTTTGCAAGCGCTTGCTTGCATTATAACCACATAGGAAACTAGATTTGTATAAGTTTAAAGATGAGTTTATCCCTCTTGAGTCGTATTGAATACTGATCTTAGGGAAGAAAAATGTACGGTGCAATGTATGGAGCGATGCATTCTCTATGAGAGGCTTATCTGCGACACGCTGTGCGTAGCTTGCTTCTGAGTAGGAGTACGCCAACGGCGGGCTACGCCTACGCTGATTAATTCAGCTCTATTCATCAAGGTTGCAAGTTTCATTGAGTTATCCTCACCAAGAACAAAGTGCAATCAATACAGTGTTCTCTAGAGTCCTATTTTTGAGCATTCTTATCTTCCTACACTTAGGTCATCCAATCGGATGATTTTTAACTCACCCATTCGGGTGATTTAATTTATCCTAATCAGGGTTCTGTATATGTGAGCGAGTCATGCTCAATGCCCTTCAAGCATCCACAACTGATTCCTTAGAATTCAATTTCGGCAAGATACCCACAGTTGATTTTCGGTTAGCAAGAATATGATAAAAGAGCCACTCATACCGATCAAGTGCTTGCTCCAACGAATAGTTTTCTTCGGCAAACTGTCTTCCCGCGTTACCTAGCTTCGTACAGAGAGTAGGATTTGCATATAAATCATGCACCGCAGCGGCCATTGCAGCGGGCGATTCTGGCTCAACAATTATCCCACCACCACTGAGTTTGATCGCTCTAGCAGCAGTTCCAGTTGCAGGAACTGAACCCACAATTGGGCGACCACTTGCCAATAGTAGTGGTATTTTTGAAGGCATATTGAACGAAATTACATTGTGCTTTTGCACAATCAGCCCGACATCAGATGCTGCTAGCATTTCGGGTAATTTTTCTCTTGGCTGCAATGGTAGCAGCAAAACATTATCTGCTCCATGTAATAGACAATATTCTTGCAACCTTTGCAATGCCGTTGATTCGCCGACAATGACAAAGACAATTTCTCTGATATGACGTAGGCAAACTGCTGCTTCTATTACTGTTTCTAAACCTTGGGTTAGAGCTATGTTTCCCGAATAAAGGACTATAAATTTCCCATCCAGTTGATGACTAGATATCCAAGAGTTATTCTTTTTTGGTAAAGGGTGGATGAAATTTACATTCACCCAATTAGGAATACAAATAATTTTATTCACAGGTACTCCCTTATTCACTAAATTCTCACGAAACCCATCGGCGATAACACTAATAGTATGTGCAGTCCGATAGGCAAATTTCTCTAAAGCTGCAAGAGTTCGGATCATCCACTTATTTTTCAGTAGTCCGATACGCACAGCAGCTTCTGGTAATATATCTTGCACATTTAGAACTATTGGGCAGTTGTATAGCCAACCAAATATTGTTGCTGGTAAGATACCTAACAAAGGCGGTACTGTTAAAATCATCACATCTGGACGTTCACCTCTAAAGGCTTGAGGCAAACTTGTGAAAATAAAGCTTAACTCCAGCAACAGACGATCTAAAAGGTTAGGTTTAGACTTAATTCTGATGTAGCTTCGCTGAATTGTGACACCATTTTTTTGTTCAGTAATATACCATTGACCCCGATAACCATCGTAAATTTCGCGCTGAGGATAGTTGGGCATTCCGGTAATTACCCGCACTTCATGACCTCGATTTACTAGTCCTTCTGCCAATTCAGTCATTAAGGGAGCAATTCCAATCGGCTCTGGATGATAGTTGTAGGAATATATCAGAATGTGCATGAGCTATTTATAAATTTGGTAAATGCAGCCTGAAATAAGCGGATTTCTTGCTAACTTCAATAGAGGCTACAACTTTTATTATTTAATTTAGTTTGTGATTAGATTATGATTTTTTAAATCACAATTGTGATAAGCACTGATTAGAAATTTTCTAGGTAGATTTTAACAGTTATGAGCGAACAATTATCACTTTTTCTGGTTGGATAAAGTTTCCTAATCGTATATTTAAAAGTTACGCGTGTTAACTAATTAAACTTTAATTGTTCACTTATTTAAAAGTGAATGGAGTTGTTAAATTTACACTGAGGGGATTGTAGCATGAGATTTAATATCATGCATATAACCTGCATTCCGCCTTCTAAACTGGCACATGAAGCATTTTTAAGCAAGTAAAGAATATTGCATTAATGGGTGAGCGTCCAGTTTTTTTAGTGGCTCAAAGGCAGTAACTTTTTAACATTAGTGTGTTTAGTAGTTTCGTATTTAAAGCTGTAACTGGAAAAACTCCAATGTATCGCAATTGACATTAACAGCTTTATTTGGGTTGTTAGCAACACTAGCGATGCCTGTGGCAGGCTACACTGACGCAATACTAAAAAGTTGCACTGATTGCTATGGTCAGGGTAATTTTAGCGAGTAGCAAGGGTTATTACCTAAAAATCACGAGCGATCGCCTGAGAATAACTGATAAAGTTGAGCTACGCAAAGTTGAAAACAGTGACCTATGCCTGCGTTTCTATTAGAAGTTGGTACAGAAGAATTACCTGCAAGCTTTCTCAGTGATGCCTTAATACAGTGGCGAGAACGCATTCCCCAAAGTTTGGAAGCAAACAGCCTTCAGGGTGAAAGTGTCCAAGTGTACGGTACTCCCCGGCGTTTAGCGGTATTGATTAAAGGTCTACCATCCCAGCAAGCAGACCGAGAAGAAGAAATTAAAGGGCCTCCCGCCCAAGCTGCCTTTAAAGATGGTCAGCCAACAGCAGCAGCATTAGGCTTTGCCAAAAAGCAAGGTGTGGAACTAGATGCACTCTTCCTTCGCCCCACTGACAAAGGGGAATTTGTTTTTGTGCAAAAAAGAATTCCTGGCCGTCCTGTGGCGGAAATTTTGACAGAACTTGTTCAAGAGTGGATTTGGGGTTTAGAAGGTAAGCGGTTAATGCGTTGGGGAGATGGGGATGGGAGGTTTTCTCGACCAATTCGCTGGCTGGTAGCTTTGTTAGATGAGACGGTGCTACCGTTGGAATTGGTGAATGGTTCTAAAACGATTCAGAGCGATCGCATTTCCCAAGGTCATCGTGTCTTACATCCTGAACCTGTGACAATCGCCCAAGCTACTGATTACGTTACCGCCCTCAAGTCTGCTTATGTCACCGTTGACCCCGAAGAACGGGAAAACCTAATCAAAGAGCAAGTAAAGGCAGTAGCAGAAAGTTTAAGCGGGTATACAGTCATTTACCCCGATTTGTTAGCGGAAGTAACCAACCTTGTAGAATATCCTTCTACAGTTGTTGGTAAATTTGAACCAGAATTTTTGGAATTACCAACTGAAGTAATTACCGAAGTTATGGTAACTCATCAACGTTATTTCCCTGTATTCAAACCAGGTAGTTCCGAGCAAGAATTATTACCAAACTTCATCACCATTTCTAACGGCGATCCCAAAAAATCAGATATTGTTGCCGTCGGAAATGAAAGGGTAATTCGTGCCAGATTAGCTGATGGCAGGTTTTTCTACGAAGCTGATTTAACTAAACCAATAGATAGCTTTTTACCCCAGTTAGAAAAAGTCACCTTCCAAGAAGAATTGGGTTCGGTGCGTACCAAGATAGATAGAGTAGTCAAGATTGCCGAGCAAATTACCACCCAATTAAAATTAGCTGAAAATCAAAGCCAAAAAATCCAACGTGCTGCTTTATTGTGTAAAGCAGATTTGGTAACTCAAATGGTGTATGAATTCCCTGAATTACAAGGTATCATGGGAGAAAAATATGCCTTAGCTAGTGGTGAAGATGCCGAAGTAGCAAAGGCAATTTATCAACATTATTTGCCAACGGGAGCCGGTGACAATTTACCCGAAACGCTCACAGGTCAAATTGTCGGTTTGGCAGATAGATTAGATACTTTGGTAAGTATCTTTGGTTTAGGTTTAATTCCCTCTGGCTCCTCTGATCCCTTCGCTTTGCGTCGGGCTGCTAATGCTGTAGTTAAAATTACTTGGTTTTATAATTTACCAATAAATTTAGATGATTTATTGGCGCAAATATCAACAGATTTTGCCGCGAAATATCAAAAAGATCGGGCATTATTAACCACAGCATTACAAGAGTTTTTCTTACAACGCATCCGCACCTTATTGCAAGAAGAAAAACAGATTGATTACGACTTGGTAAATGCAGTTTTAGGAGAAAATGACCCAGAATACACAGAGCGGACGTTAAAGGATTTATTGGATGTCCGCGATCGCGCCTTGTACTTACAACAAATCCGTAACGACAGTACTCTAGATAACATCTACGAAACCGTTAACCGTTCCACACGATTAGCTGCCCAAGGTGATTTGGATACAAAACAGCTAGAACCAACAACCGTAGTTCATCCAGAATTATTCCAAAAGCCTTCTGAGACAGCTTTGTATAATGCTTTAATCGAATCAGTACCACAAACTCAAACAGCACAGCAGACACGGAATTATCAACTGTTAGTAGCAGCATTAGCAAAAATTGCTCCAACAGTTAGTAACTTCTTTGATGGGCCAGATAGCGTATTAGTTATGGACTCCGATCCAGAAATTAAGCGTAATCGATTACACTTACTGGGATTGGTTCGCAATCATGCCCGTGTTTTAGCTGACTTTGGTGCGATCGTCAAAAATCTGTAGCGTAAGTCAACAAAAAGTTGTGTAATTTTTGCCAATAGACGCTACTATAGGGAGTGCTTAACCAGGGACACTCTGCTGCAATCTATGTCCAAAGCTCATGTTATTGGATTGGGAAAGTCCGGTGTTGCTGCGGCGAGATTGTTGAAACGGGAAGGTTGGGAGGTAGAGCTGAGTGATGGCAACACCTCCAAAACCCTCCTACAACAACAACAAGAACTCGCTGCCGAGCAAATAACCGTTAAACTAGGCCAATCCCTAGAATTAAATGGTGATAATTTACCCCAATTAATAGTTGTTAGTCCTGGCGTGCCTTGGGATATTCCCGTATTAATTAAGGCACGCCAATTAGGTATTGAAACCATTGGGGAAATGGAACTCGCTTGGCGAAATTTGCGATCGCTACCTTGGGTAGGAATTACTGGCACTAACGGTAAAACTACTACCACAGCTTTAATTGCTGCCATTTTTCAAGCAGCAGAATTAAATGCACCAGCCTGCGGTAACATTGGCCACGCCGCTTGTGAAGTTGCCCTATCTTGGAGGGGGAGAGGGGCAGGGGGCAGGGAGCAGGGGGCAGGGGAGGCATTTGATAATTCCTCACTTTTAACTTCTCACTCTTCACTCGATTGGGTGATTGCGGAGATTAGCAGTTATCAAATAGAATCTTCTAGTTCTCTTGCACCCCGTATCGGTGTTTGGACGACTTTCACACCGGATCACCTTAGTCGCCATAAGACTTTAGAGAACTATTACAACATCAAAGCAAAGTTGTTGCGTCAGTCAGAGTTGCAAGTGTTCAATGGCGATGATGCTTACTTGAGCCAGTTAGGTTTAAGTGCTTGGCCTAATGCCTATTGGACAAGTGTCAAAGGAAAAGATTTCCTGATTAGCGAAAAAGGCTTTTACATCGAGGACGGCTGGGTTGTGGAAAAATTGACTGCAACCTCAGCACCAGAAGCGATTGTGAAAGTATCTACTTTGCGGATGGTGGGAGAGCATAATCAGCAAAATCTCTTGATGGCAGTAGCAACGGCACGATTAGCGGGAATTAATCGTGATGCGATCGCACGTGCGATTCAGGAATTCCCCGGTGTTCCTCATCGTTTGGAGCATATCTGCACTTGGGAAGGCATTGATTTTATCAACGACAGCAAAGCCACTAACTACGATGCTGCCGAAGTTGGTTTAGCATCAGTGAAAAGTCCAGCGATTTTAATTGCTGGTGGAGAAGCTAAAGCAGGTGATGATACTGGCTGGCTAGCACAAATCCAAACCAAAGCTGCTGCTGTGTTATTGATTGGCTCTGCTGCACCCGCATTTGCCCAACGCCTGCAAGAAGTGGGGTATTATTCATACCACATTGTCGAAACTATGGAAAGGGCAATCCCCAGATCGGCGGAATTAGCCAAGGAGTATGAAGCGCCTGTGGTGTTGCTATCTCCAGCTTGCGCGAGTTTCGACCAATATCCCAATTTTGAGGTGCGGGGCGATGATTTCCGTCAGTTGTGCCTTGCTTGGGCGGGAGGAGCAAGGCTTCAATACAACTCGATTCTTTCGTCTTCCCTATAATTCGTTCACTGTGTGGCTTGCAGTTACACAGTGAATTAATTATGTAATCTAAAAGTGCGGTGCGATCGCATTATCACAGAGATTTAAAATATTCTAGAAGGATTGTTTAGAGCTACTTTAGTAGTTTTCTATAATTATGTTTTGCTGTAGTTTGCAACTTCAACCTCATGAGCGATGCTTGTAGGTTTAGGAATAGGTAAACCATCTTCTAGCATTCCTTCTATATGAAATTCAATAGCTTCTGCAATCATCTGCTTGACTTCTTCTAAGGTTGCACCTGTAGTTACACAACCTGGTAAATCAGGCACATAAGCAGAGTAATTACTATCCGCCTTTTCAATCACCACTACGTAATGCATTGCCGTTCTCCTTATAATTGTGCTTGCCTCCAAATACTACTGAGAGTACCAGGGCTAAGTCGTCAGACAATTTACCTGGAACTGTAACTAAACCTGGTTTATCAGGATGCTTGAACTGTCGATGACTACCTTTAGTTCTATCAAGATACCAACCATCAGCTTCCACTCGCTTGATCACATCACGTACTTTCATGTTACTACTTATCTCTACAGGGAAAATTTCTGTTACAGATAGAGTGACTTATTGAAAAAGCAAAGTAAACACAATTATGTCGCAATTCTGTCCGTCATTTTGTCGTGGGTTTCAGCATTGCTAAGTAGAAAGACAAAAATATTTCTCATGAATCGAGTGGCTCAAAATGAAATGCTAAAGTTAATAATCAAGCTTTTGCAGAGCTACATTCTCTCTCTCCCAGATAAAATTTATATATGAACGCTACACAAGAAAAACTAAAAGTTCAGCTTGAACAGGCTTTAGTCGAGGCTTTTGGCGCTGACTTCGCGGGAGTAGATCCAATTTTGGTTTCTGCCAGCAATCCTAAATTTGGTGATTATCAGGCGAATGTGGCTTTATCCCTGAGTAAAAAGTTAGGCAAGCAACCAAGAGCGATCGCAGGTGCGATCGTTGAGAAACTAGATGTATCCGAAATCTGCGAACCACCAGAAATTGCTGGGCCAGGATTTATCAATCTGAAACTGAAAACGGTATATCTAGAAGCACAACTGAACGATATTCAAGCTGATCCTCGGTTGGGAGTTCCAGCCGCGAAAACACCCAAGCGGGAAATTGTGGATTTTTCCAGTCCGAATATTGCCAAAGAAATGCACGTTGGACACCTGCGTTCTACCATTATTGGTGATTCCATCGCCCGGATTTTAGAATTTCTTGGACACGATGTACTGCGGTTAAATCATGTCGGTGATTGGGGTACGCAGTTTGGCATGTTAATCGCCTATCTGCGGGAAGTTTACCCAGATGCGCTTACTACCGCTAATGCTTTAGATATTGGTGATTTAGTTTCTTTTTACCGCAAAGCTAAACAACGCTTTGATACAGATACAGCTTTTCAAGAAACAGCACGCCAAGAAGTTGTCAGATTACAAGCAGGTGCAGAAGATACACTTCATGCTTGGAAAATGTTGTGCGAACAATCACGGCGAGAGTTTCAAGTAATTTATGAATTGCTGGATATCAAGTTAACTGAACGGGGCGAATCTTTCTACAACCCTTTACTACCAGAAGTTGTGAAAGATTTAGAAAAATCTGGATTACTGGTAGAAAACCAGGGCGCAAAATGCGTTTTTCTGGAGGGATTTACAAATAGAGAAGGTGAGCCTTTACCCTTGATTGTACAAAAATCAGATGGCGGTTATAACTACGCCACCACTGATTTAGCATCCCTGCGCTACCGGATTCAGCAGGATGAAGCAAAGCGGATAATTTATGTAACTGATGCTGGACAAGGAAACCACTTTGCCCAATTCTTCCAGGTAGCACGCAAAGCCGGCTGGATTCCCGATGATGTGGAATTAGTCCATGTTCCCTTTGGGTTGGTATTAGGAGAAGATGGGAAGAAATTCAAAACTCGTTCTGGGGATACTGTGCGGTTACGGGATTTATTAGATGAAGCTGTTTCTCATGCCTATGCTGACCTAAAAAGTAGATTACAAAAAGAAGAACGTCAAGAAACTGAAGAATTTATTAATGAAGTTGCTAGGGTAGTTGGAATCAGTGCAGTTAAGTATGCAGACTTAAGCCAAAATCGCACCAGTAACTACATCTTCAGCTACGACAAAATGCTGGATCTCAAAGGTAATACTGCGCCCTATATGCTATATGTTTATGCGCGGATTCATGGGATTAGCCGCAAGGGTGATATTAACTTTAAAGAGTTGGGAAATAATGCCGTTTTGTTGCAGCATGAAACAGAATTAGCGCTAGCAAAATATTTACTTCAACTTGATGAAGTTATTAGTAGTGTAGAGCAAGACTTGCTGCCTAATCGTTTATGTGAGTATTTGTTTGAACTGAGTCAGAAGTTTAACCAATTCTATGATCGCTGTTCCATACTACAAGCGGAGGAACCGCAGCGAACATCTCGCTTGGTTCTGTGTGATTTGACTGCTAGAACTCTGAAGTTGGGATTATCTTTGTTGGGAATTCAGGTGTTGGAGAGGATGTAATATTTTTAACGCAAAGGTACGCAGAGTAAGAGTTACGCTGATTTTTTCGCACAGCGTCTTGTAGAGAGGAACGAGCGTCGCGTCTTCATTCTGACTTCTGAATTCTGAATTCTTCTTCAATTCTTGGAATTCCCTTAGCATGAAACATACTGATAAAAGATAGGCAGGATAAAAGGTGACAATCGAAATCTACGTCAGCACTGATATAGAAGCGGATGGCCCTATCCCTGGGCCCCACTCCATGCTTAGTCTTGCCTCAGCTGCGTATACCGCAGACAAACAATTGGTTGGGACTTTTACAGCTAATTTAGAAACCTTGCCAGGGGCCCAAGGACATCCCAAAACTATGAAATGGTGGGCAGAACAGCCAGATGCTTGGGCAGCTAGTAGAGCCGACCCCCAGCCCCCTCTAAAGGTCATGGAGTCTTACCACGCCTGGCTTGTGGCTTTACCAGGTAAACCGATCTTTGTTGGCTATCCAGCCGCCTATGACTTTATGTTTGTCTACTGGTACCTGATCAACTTTGTGGGCGATAGCCCCTTTAAATTTTCGGCATTGGATATCCGCTCCTATGCGATGGCATTCTTGAAACAAAGCTACAACGAATCTGGCAAGGATAATCTACCTGCTGCATGGTTAGAAAATCTTCCATTGGCTCACATTGCCTTAGATGATGCCATTCAGCAAGGGAAGTTATTCTGTAATCTTTTGCAAGCGAATCTACAGCGTTAAGTAAGATAGCTATGCGATCGCATTTATAAGATTTTGTAACAGATTTCCGATAACGACGAAGCCTGATTCATTGTTATCGGAAATCTCTTACTCCTTTGAGAAACCGAGGATTTTGCCCTATACCTGAGTACCTTCGATATAAGCCTTAATGGTGGGTAACGCCGTCATTTTCTCATAGAAGAAATTGTTGACTATTTTCATCACTTCCGCCTGGGCTACTTCTACTTCCGAACCAAGGGGAGTGCCAGATTCTTGGCGGCACAAACTACGATATAAGCGCAGCAAATGACGCACGATTTCTAACTCTTCTTCCCCCTCCAAAACCTTGACGGCTGCCACAATCAGTTCATCTGCCTGATTGAGAACGCTATCGAGATCAAACACAGCACTATTGTCCCTAGCTTGTTGCACAGTTCCCATTAATGCGTGGACTTGGTAAAGCAGTGCCGTAGGTTCGTCGAACAATTCACGCAGAAACGCTGCTTCCTCGTAACGCCCATTCAGCCGAAAGATGTTGTACATCCGCTTGGCTGCTTTGCCGTAGTTGAGGTGTTTACCTTGTTTGACATATTTTTTGACTTCCTTTTCCAATACCGCCACATAATCATCCATGACATCGGCGGAGGCTTGCTTCACCAGTTTGGAAAAGATGGGAGCGGATTCAGCATCTAGGTAAACTTCTTGAAAATAGCCGTCCAGATAGCCGTCTAGTGCTGTGATAGTTCCATCTGGTGCTTCCCAGGTAACATCTACCACGTTGCTGGCATTGGACAATTGACTGCGTATTGTGTCAGCAACAACCCATTCCAGCTTACACCAAGACCAGTTAGGGTCTTGGGCTACGGCATCCCAGGTCAGCACTAGAGGATTGCCCTCTAGGTCGTTTACCTCAATCTGACCGGCAATCACCTCATCGGGTTGCCAGTTAATTGGCGAACCAGCACGTCTGGTGTTTTCTCCCCGAACCACTTGTTGGGGATAGGCACCAAAGTTCACATCAATTAACTGATAATTTGGGCCAGACAAGGTGTTAAGTGCCTTATCCCGAACCAGTTTGCCCAGAATCTCGGAGGCTTCGCTACGAGTAGGTGCAATGATATTCACCCGCTCGAAGTAGTCACAGTCACCAGGATAAGTCTGAATTTTAGATTGAGCCGCAGAACCAGAGATCGCCAACGCGGTTTCTACAATACCAGGAATGTCCTCAAATTCGACGATTTTGCCAATGGCGCGAAACCGTGCCAACTCTTGCGGATCAAAATCCAACATGGTGACTTTGTGCCCAAAAGCACCTGTGTCTTTGTCTACGACAATATCACTGTCGCCTGTGGCCTCGGTGATGGAATTCATCCAACGTTCTAATTCTTGCTCATTGAGTTGAACCCCTAAACGATTAGCTGATTCAACGATACGGCTACGTGCATCTAGAGTTTGATCCTGTATTTTTGTCATAGTTAATTCATGATTTTATTTTGTGATTATACCTTTATAGATGATTTCAATAAAAATACTTTTTGCGATCGTAATTAAAGAATATTTATGGAATATTAAGTTTGATAAAATACGGGTTATCTCACAGTGATTGCATAAGAAACAAGCGGCTAAAGCTTTCTATATAAGGTCTACGACGTAAGTAATTGCTATGCTTTTGTTGAATCTGGTTTTCGGATAAATATTTTTGAAGAGAGAAAAATTAATAACGCTAAATATTTTATGTCCTAACTTTATGTTCATATCCTGATGATTATTTTTTAAATAAAGAATGTTGACAAATAGCCATTTTCAAAATAATTAGGAGATAGCCGACACAAATAAAGTTAACTATTTAAGGTTGTCGCTTTTCCGTTTTCGTTCTTCCTTGCTCAGGGTTTCAAATATATTTAGCTTTTGTAATATAGTTATATTTATTCCCACTTACTTAGTTAGCGATCGCTAACTTAAGTTATGTGCCAAAAAGATTTATTCCGCTAAGGTGTCGAGGCAGCGATCAAAAGTATAAGGATGAACCCAAAAAAGACCTAGGCTGTAAAGCAGAGGTCTTTCGCCTTCAGAACGTTGTAAAATTCTTTAGCAAGGTAAAACGCTGATATGGTTAATTTAGTGGCTTCTGCGCCATGAATGCCAAAATAGCAAGTCAATTGCCAATCTCATACTGACAATTATTGTTACTCCTATACCTAAAATGCGATGCCTACGGCGGGCAAAGCCAACGCCAATATTCTCAATATTTAGTTGCAAACCTAAATATCTAATGCTGGTGCAAAAATTTTCTTTATATTATGCAAGGTTTTAGGAGAACTTTTCCCAGGATTGGGCAACTAATTGGCTCAACCAGCGACGTTGTTGCTGATCCAGCATTGGATCGTCTGCTAGCAACTGAGCGGTTAATTCTTCCAAAGATTGACCCTGAGCGCGGACAATTTTAATGACTCCAGCGATCGCAGCTGCAACGAGTTCTTCATCAATTGGCTGTTGTCGCAAGGCAACAATTTCTTGGGGACTGTCTGGAATGGGATAATTCATGGCGTGGGTTTACAGAAATACAAAATGAACAATAAATTCAACAAATTCTTAAAATTTCTTTACTGAATCTTTACGAAACTAGTTGCGCGGAGTTTACCTTACTTTGTGCCTTCATAAAATCTGTCTTAGTGAGTAGATTGATCGGAGATGTCAGGAAACGATGAGAGAAATCCTTTATTTAGAAGTTCCAACTCCAGATATAGAAACTGTACGTAGCTGGCTACAAACAGATTTTGAACCTGGAAATGGAGAAAAAGTGCTTACTTCGGAAGGCTTTCGCCTCAAAATACCCAGTGCTAAGACACCTGGTGGGGCGGCTCTTTCCGAAAACTTGCCTGTGGAGCTTTCGGTATTTGTCTGGTCGGTGCAACGAACTACCTATCTGAAAGTGTTTCGTTGGGCAGAACAACCCTTTCCCAGTGAGGGACAAATTCTGCAACGCCTAACCAAACAAATCAGAAGCCGTTTTCCGCATCATTATCCAGAACCACCAGCGATTGATTTATCCCAAGAATCGATTTTTGCCGCTTTAGCCTCTGCTTACCCCCTCACCGTCAAGTATTTTCAGAAAATGCCCAACGGTGAATACGATCTAACACGTGCCTACTGGTGGGAACAACGATGGCGCGAAGGAGTACGAAATCCGCAGCAGCCGCGTCAAGTTGTGTTTTCCAGTCGAGGGGACAGGGTACTGGGGACTGGGGACTGGGGAAAAGGTAATCCCAATACCCAATCCCCAATTCCTAATCCCCAGTACGACATCATTTATATCGGCGGCGCATTAGGCGCGATTCATGCAGCATTGATGGCAAAACTAGGATATAAAGTCCTGCTGATAGAACGAATGCCCTTTGGCCGGATGAACCGAGAATGGAATATTTCTCGCGATGAGATTCAAAGCTTGGTTAACCTGGGTTTAGTCACCCCCGCTGAGTTAGAAACCATCATTGCTAGGGAATACAAAGATGGATTCAATAAGTTTTTTGATGCGAACAATACATCCAAACTGCGATCGCCCGTTCTGCACACACCCACAGTCCTAAATTTAGGCTTAGATTCCGAAAAATGGCTCCAAATGTGTGGGCAAAAGCTGCAAGCCGCAGGCGGCGAAATCTGGGATGAAACAGAATTTATGCGTGCAGATATTGATATATCACAAGTTCTGTTGCAAGTCAAGCACTTACCTAGTCAGGTTGAAAAACAAGTAAGTGGACGACTGCTAATAGATGCAATGGGAACTGCATCACCCATCGCTTGGCAGTTAAATGGTGGTCGTGCCTTTGATAGCGTATGCCCAACAGTGGGAGCGGTAATTGAGAGCGGATTTGAGCCAGGAGTATGGGATTCCCAATACGGGGACGTTCTTTATAGTCATGGGGATATTTCGCGGGGAAGGCAGTTAATTTGGGAACTGTTTCCCGCCGCAGATGACGAATTGACGATTTATTTATTTCATTACCATGAAGTCAATGCTGAAAATCCTGGTTCCTTGCTAGAGATGTACGAGGACTTTTTCACAATTTTGCCAGAGTATCGCAGGTGCGATATGGACAAATTGGTGTGGAAGAAGCCGACATTTGGGTATATACCGGGGCATTTTAGTGTAGGAAGTAGCGATCGCACAGTTGCCTTCGATCGATTGATTGCGATCGGCGATGCCGCATCACTTCAGTCTCCACTCGTCTTCACCGGTTTTGGTTCGCTAGTTCGCAACTTAGAGCGCTTAACAACACTGTTGGATACTGCTCTCAAACACGACTTATTGAGTTTCCGCCACTTGAACCAAATTCGGGCTTACCAAAGCAACGTTTCCGTGACTTGGCTATTTTCCAAAGGCATGATGGTACCCACTGGGAAATTCTTACCACCCCAGCGCATTAACTCCATGCTCAACACCTTCTTTGGACTGTTAGCAGATGAACCCCAAGAAGTAGCAGATAACTTTATCAAAGATAGGTGTGATTGGTTAACCTTTAACCGCCTAGCGCTGAAAGCAGCTAGAAAAAATCCTGCCTTACTTTTATGGATTTGGGAACTGGCTGGGCCTAGAGATTTAATGCGATGGCTTGGTAGTTATTTGAATTTTGGTCGTCATGCTCTCGTTAGCGCTTTACTAAGTCCCTGGTTTGGGCGCTTCTTAAACCGGGTAGGTTTTTGGCTAGAACCCCGAAATCCTGGCTTGTGGCTGTGGCTATTGGCGATTAATTATGCGATCGCCACAGGCAAACCGCGATCGCGCTCTCAAGTAGCAAAGGCAAATCCAGAAGCCGTAATTCCGAAGTCAGAAGCAAGGATTCTCAATTAATTATTGGTCATTGGTCATTGTTCATTGTTCATTGGTCATTGTTCATTGGTCAAGAACCCCGAAATCCTGGCTTGTGGCTGTGGCTATTGGCGATTAATTATGCGATCGCCACAGGCAAACCGCGATCGCGCTCTCAAGTAGCAAAGGCAAATCCAGAAGCCGTAATTCCGAAGTCAGAAGCAAGGATTCTCAATTAATTATTGGTCATTGGTCATTGTTCATTGTTCATTGGTCATTGTTCATTGGTCATTGGTCACTGGTCACTTGTAGTGAACTTAGTCGTAAAGCCTGCGGCATAGCTACGCTTAAGGCGCAGCCTCTCCAAAAGTTGTATTAGTCATTGGTCATTGGTCTTAGTATTTTGACAAATGACAAATGACAAATGACAACTAACTATTGACCTTTGGGGCGAAAATTCGGTAGTTCCACAGATGCCAATGACTTACGCCCCTTGGGTGGACGTTGGGGATAAACCACAGGTGAAGGTGAATTACCGTCATTGGTGTTATCACCTAATGACTCTGGGGAAAAATCATTTTCTGACAATTCCAACTGTGACAATTGAGAAACTTCTGACCAGTAATCTTCAGCTTCTCCAATAGGCGGCTCAGTGTGGAAGGAGGTGGAAGACACCAGTAAGTTATTGGCTGGTGAAAGTACAGAATCTGTTGTCCAAGAAGTAGAGGTAGTTACAGGGGGGTTAATTTCTGCCTCCAACTCCTTCTCCCGTTGATTTGCTACTTCCTCATCGTCTTCTAATATTGTTGCTAAAGTCTCCCAGACAGGGGCATTATTACCATCCACGTCTGTTTTTGCAGTAGGCGGTGGTGATGCAGATGGAGGCTGGGAAGTGAAAAACATTTGGATGAGACTATCTAATTGCTGATCTAAATTGGATGACCCCGAAGTTGAAACAGCTTCAGGTGTATCTGGGGAATCGTCAATTTTTGGAGAGGGCGCAGGAGGTTCTGCTGATTTTGGGGTATTTTGTTTAACTGACCAGTTCCAAGAAGATGGTGGCGGTGGAGTCGGTTCAGTTCTTTGGAATGGGATTGGTGCTGACGGTTCACCCCAAGAATCATCTTCTTTTTCAGTCAATGATTCTGATTCTGCTGACCAAGGTTGAATTGGCTGGGCGTTAGGAAACAAAGACCGAGCTTTTCTAGAAAATCTTCCTTGGCTACTAGTTATGTCTTTGGGGTGTTGTGCAGTATCTTCTAAGGAGTCATAGCTAGGAACCGATGTATCTAAACATTTTTCCAGAGCTGCTTTAAATTGCAGCGTCTGACGTTGTTGTCGCATCAGCCTAGTACGTAACTCCCGACAAACAGTTTCTGACTGCAATAACTGCTCAGACTGTTCGCTGTTATTAGTGTGTAACAACGTACATTCTCGCTCTAGCTGGGCAAGGCGTTGCTGGCTAATTTGTAGCTGTGCTTTATAACTATCAGTGAAAATTTCCTGACGTTGAATAGTTTGTACAGCAATTTCTAATTGTTGAAATAAAGATTTTATCTGTTCTTGAGCCGCAGCTAGTTCCTGAGTATGTTGGTTGAGCATCGACTCAGTAACGCTAGAGCGCGTTTTCTGCCACTGCAAAACCTTTTCAGACTCAGCTAGGTTGTCTTTTAGCTGCTCTACTTGTTCATACAAGTTATTGTTAGCTGCACGCAATTCTTCATTCAATGCCAGCAGGTTCTGAAATTCTGAATCAATAAGTGCTTGCTTGCCGATTTCCGGTTCTGCAACCCAGTCATGCTGGGTGGTATCTTTTGAAAATTGTCTATCTTCAGCCGGCATGAGGAGTGGCAGTTGTTTAACTGCCATATTCTCATTAGGCACAACTGAGTAAAAGGGACAACTCGCCTGCTCCGATTGTGGCGAATTAGCAGAATTTAGGGATTCCATCACAGCCCCCTTATTTGAGGTGTCAGCTTCATTCATCACTCTTGACCCACCTGCCTAAAAATATCAGCAGTGCTGGCATTAGCATTGCTTATCAACCTTGTCTAATCAGGGTTTGCTCTAGAAGCTAAGTTTAACTCTCTCCAGGCACCAGCAATTAATCATCAATTGGTGTTCCCTATTTTGGATCTAGACTGATGCCGTTATAACACTATGATGCTCGTCCCCGTCAAGAAGAGGCAGGGGGAACAGGGCAGGGAGCAGGGGAAATTAAAGCAGTGGTGCCTCTGTCCCAAGGAAGTTTTTTACATGAAAAAACTGCCTCAGATTATATTTTATTTTTTATAATCGCATCTATCTTAAGGTTTAAATTAAAATGTCTTCTTTAACACATTTTTATACTGACTTATTTATTACTTAGGATAGATGTCAGTACAAGTATCTACTATTCGATGATAATTCTGTTATTTTGAGCGATCGCTATTAATGTCAGCAAACAACTAAGAGCTTCTGCTAAGAGTAAAATGTTAAGAAAACCTGACAAATGCGAATAAATACGTACAAAACAATATTAAAGCAGTAATAATTCAAATAAGTAAATTAATAAAACTTTTTTAAAGAATAATCTCAACTTAGTACAGACTTTTTTCTCGTTAAATATAGTCCCAGCAAGCAACCTCAGTCTTAGCTAGAAGAGGCTTTTTTTATCAACTTGCCTTCAATATATCAAGTTTGTTTAATGACTACAAGAAAATTGTTTAAAGTATACTTGACTACTTACAATTATTTTTTACATTGTAATTTAATTAACAAGAAAATTATTTTATTTAAGCGTTAATACGGATACACTTTTTAATTAATTTATTAAAGAATAATTGTAATAACAGAGTTTTCTACTAGCCATAAAGTAATTATAAAGACCATAATTACTACTGATCAATGTGAGATTGAGTTAGAGAAAGCGGTGTGGTAGCTAGGCTTATCCAAAAATTCTAAGTTTAAAATAGGGGTGCTAAAGATGACCGACATACTTGCAATAGGTGTAAATATAAAGCAAGAAGCTGTCCAATTACCGCTAGTTGCAGAAAATTTTGACAGTTTTTGGGACAAAGAAATTAGACCGTTATTCACAGATGAGTCTCTATCTTTTCGGGTAAAGACTCTGAAGGGAAACTATGTAAATTACGTCAACTTGGATAATGGAGCTACAACCACTCCCTTTACAACCCTCAAGCAGCATGTAGACGAGATGCTTGACACATACGGCAGCGTGCATAGAGGTTCTGGGCAAAAGTCCATCATCACTACACGAGAGTATGACGCTAGCCGGAACGTCATTCGAGACTTTGTGGGGTCATCTTCAGACAACTATGTAATCTTTGCGAAGAATACAACAGAAGCAATTAATGGAGCCGCCACACTTTGGGCAAAAAAACCTGGGAAAATCTTAGTTTCTGATATTGAGCATTCATCAAACCTGCTCCCTTGGGTTACTAGAGACGAAGTTGTCCAATACAGAACCCAACCGGATGGAAGTGTAAGTGTCGCAGAAATAGAAGATATATTCAAGGCATACCAAAATCTTCCTGAAGCCGAGCAAATTAAGTTAGTAACTATTACAGGTGCTTCAACAATTACAGGTTATAGACCCCCAATTTATGAGATCGCAGCTTTAGCACATCGGTATGGTGCTAAAATTTTTGCCGATGTGTGTCAGTTAATTCAGCATGAACGAGTAGATATGCGTGCTGATGATGACCCATGTCATTTAGATTTTGTAGCTTTCTCTGGACACAAGATGTATGCACCTTATGGAACTGGGGTTTTGCTGGGGCCAAAGGAATTTTTTGATAGTTCTTACCCTTATCAAATTGGTGGTGGGAACCTGCCTTATATCACCAGAAATCTAGAGATCAAGCGTTTTTATACAGAACGGGCCCATGACCCTGGAACACCAAACGCAATGGGTGCGATCGCCATTGCCAAGGCGATTGAAATTATCGAAGCAGTAGGGCGCGATCGCATTGCTAAGTATGAACACTCTCTAGTTGAATTCACATATACAAGGCTTGGGCTAATTCCTGGAGTTAAATTACATATCCCAGGAGATAATTTAGCCCATGTTATTCCCTTTGATATTGATGGGTTTGATGGACGCTTAGTAGCAGAAATTCTCGCACAAGAATACGGCATTGGAGTTAGGGCTGGGGCTTTCTGCACTTATGAATACATTCGCAAACTGAAGAATATTTCAGATGAGCGAGACTACGAGATTGCTCAAGAAGTAGACAGGGGAATTACGCGCAACATTCCTAGTATTATCCGCGCTAGCTTTGCAGTATATAATACATTAGAAGACTGTGATCGCTTTATTGATGCGATCGCTCAAATAGCTAAAAACGGATTTGCTCACTATTTGCCCAACTACACACAAGATGAAATAACTGGTGTTTGGACAGCGATAAACAGCTAGTCTCTTCAGGGCATGGATAAGAGGCAGAGGAGAGAAATTTTCTGCCTGCTCCCCACTCCCTTATCTTTGTGTTTTGAATTACGAATTACAAATTACAAGGGGGTATAGCTTGAGCGATGAAAACCTCTTAGACCAAGAAGATTATCTACAGGCACGGGTTGATGAGTGCATCTGGCAAAAAAACACAGATGCAGGTATTTCGCGCCAGCGCTTTCTGAAAATATTAGCCATGATGGTTGGCGCAACAGCTATAGGAGGGTTAACTAAACCTGCGCCTGCTCACAGTCAGGCAGCTGTTAAAACTAAGGGCAGTAAAATACTTAAACCATTACCACCAGGGTATATCTCTCATAGCAAAGGCACGTTAGAGATGAACTGGGAAGCGATGTATGGGCGTGGTTATTTAGTACCAAACGATTGGTTCTATGTTCACAACCGCAGTACACCTCCGCCTTTTGACCCATCTATATGGCGTTTGCAAATTCATGGAACTGGCGTTTCTGTGCCTTGCGAGTTCACATACGATGAAATCATCGCTATGCCTTCCATCTCTGTCACTTGTGCCATTGAGTGTGCTGCTAATGGTCGGCGCTTCTTTGAAGAGGCTTATAACAAACCACTCACTGGAACCCGGTGGAGGCTTGGGGCGATTGGTGTGGCTGAGTGGACTGGTGTACCACTGAACATATTATTAGAGCGGGCTGGATTGAAATCTACAGCAAAAGACGTACTCGTAGAGGGTGCAGATTTTGATTCGCTGGACTCAAAGGGGACAAATAAATCTAAATTCAACAATGTAGTTCCGATTGCCAAAGCATTAGCAGATAACTCGCTTGTCGTCTATGCAATGAATGGAGAACCATTACCTCCAGATCATGGCCAGCCATGCCGTGTCTTATTCCCTGGTTGGGGAGGAAACGCCAACGTTAAATGGATTGAGCGGATTGAGGTTTCTGAAACACCGATATATACCCAGTGGGTAACGGAGCAGATGGTACTGGTTGGTGCAGATTACCCAGCGATCGCACCATATAAAGGTAAGCTAATTACCTATCAAAATGTTAAGAGCGCTTTCGAGTTAGCTTGGCCCGCTACGCTTTCGGCTCGAACCCATTTACTACGTGGACGTTCTTGGTCTGGGAAAGGAAAAATTGTCCGTGTCGAAGTCAGTCTAGATGGCGGTAAAACTTGGCAGTTTGCACGACTGAGAGAACCAAACTTTCCATTTGCATGGACACGATGGGACATTGAATGGAACCCAGTCCCTGGCGAATATTTTCTCCAAGCTCGTGCTACTGACAATTTAGGTAACACACAATCGAGTACAGTTCCGTGGAATGATTTTGGATTGCTCTACGGAGGCATTGTTAGCCATCCGGTGACAGTAAGGGGATGAGGGAGAAGAGGCAGGGAGCAGAGGGGCAGGGGGAGCAGGGGGAGATAAGGAAGACAAGGGGAGAAGAAGAATCATCATGCCCAATGCCCAATTCCCAATGCCCAATTCCCACTTAGCACTATCACTTTTCTAGAAAAATACCTATTTATGATTGATTTTAGTTGGTTGATTTTAGTAACTGGGGGTCTAATATCTGGAGTTATAGCCGGGCTTTTAGGAATAGGTGGCGGTATTATCACAATTCCTCTTTTAGTCACACTAGGTTATACTCCCGTTCAGGCGATCGCTACTAGTAGCCTTGCTATTGTGATTACTTCAATTTCTGGAAGTTTGCAGAATTGGTCGATGGGATACTTTGACTTTAAACGAGTAATGTATTTAGGAATTCCAGCTTTTCTAACTACTGGAATAGGTGTATATTTCGCCAACAAAATTCCATCCTATATAATACTCTTTACATTTGGCATCATACTACTCGCTAATATCTATTTGATTGAACTTCGTAAGGAACTGGCCCTTAATGAAAAAGAGAATACAGCCCCAGTATTTAACCCATTAGTTTCTAAAATTGGCACTGGGGGAGCAGCAGGAATTTTAGCAGGTTTATTTGGCTTAGGTGGTGGTACGATTATGGTGCCATTACAAATGTTGCTACTGGGAGAAGAAATTAAAGTAGCAATTCAGACTAGTTTGGGTGTAATTGTCATCACTGCTTTAGCTGCCTGTACAGGACACACATTAGAGGGAAATATTCTGTTTGCTCAAGGTCTAGTTTTGGGATGTGGTAGTCTTTTAGGCGTTCAGATGAGTACTCGCACATTACCAAAACTGCCAGATTCTACTGTAAGTTTAGTGCTTCGTATCTTCTTGGGCACACTATCAATCTATCTTTTTTGGGAAGCTTGGATAAATTATCAACACATAATTTAGTAGTTTGTCATCAAGTCGGTAAGCCAACTTAACTTCTTAACTCTGCATTGAATATGCCAATATTTTTAATCTGTCAATATAGTTTTAATTTTCCCTATCAAACTTATTTTTAATTTCACTGATGAACGAAAGTATATATCTAAGCTTTCTGTTCTATCTGTCAAAAATATTATCTACTATGTTGAGCTAATCTGAATGATTTTGGATATCAAAAGTTACTAATTTTATACTAACCGCATAGCGTACTAGACCTACAACATCATAAATATTAAGTCGTTTCATCAAATGCACTCGGTGTGCCTCTACCGTTTTAGTACTGATACTTAATAACTCTGCAATCTCTTTTGTGGAACGACCTTCTGCAATTAATTTTAGGATTTCAAGCTGGCGGGATGTTAATAAAGAGCTAGGCTTGTTGTTGGTAAAGATACGTCCTTTTTTTGTCGATAATTCTGACTCTAGTTGATGAGGTCTTGTAATTTCTAATTTTAATTCATCATTCACTAAAGCTAGTTTTGTAGTATAGTTTTTAACCTTAACTTTTAATTCTTCATACGCTTTAGATAACACTAACTCTGCTTGTTTATGTCTAATAATATTGAGGGCTGTTTGAATAGCAACATAGAGGTCTTGTTGACTAATAGGTTTTAGAATATATCCACAAGTAAATCTTAGTGTCGCCTTTTCTACAGTAATTTTATCAGAGTATGCTGTAATATAAATAAAAGGTATTTGGAGACAATCCCAAATTTCTCCCGCCGCTTCAATACCATCCATTCCACCCCGTAATTTAATATCCATTAAAACTAAATCTGGGCGAAGCTCAGTTGCTCTCTCAATTGCTGTTTCTCCTGAATCTACAATATCTACAACAGTGTATCCGAGCCACTCTAAATTTTCTTTTAAATTCATTGCAAGGATAAATTCATCTTCTACAATAAGAATCCGATGAATGTTTGTTATAAAAGTGTCCATAAAGCTATTGGCTGACTATATATCTAGTATCCGTTTTTTACAGACTTTGATTCAATGATTTATTCTGTAAACAATCAAAATATCTACAACTACTACTGCTACAATGCAAATCGGCATTATGTTCCTTCTCTCATCTGGTTGCGGTAGCATAAACTTTGCTTATCACTGCTAATCAACTGTGGTACTGTTACTGGTTGTGCATATAAAATTTATATAAAGTTCATTATTATACCCGTGGAAATACAGGATATGACATCCTGTTAGAAGAGATAAAAGACTACTTTAAATTTTTCTTTTCTACTGGTAGTCTGCGATCGCTTGTTGTATGAATCTGGGAACCTTATGGCTTTTAAAGCCTAATTTATCATTATTTTCTGATAATTAGGAAAATCCTTAAATAATTTAAGGATTTTCCTGATTGTACTTTTTTTGTATTGCAGTTAATGTTGTAAAACACTGCAAAAATAATATCTTATTACGTCAATTTATAATGTGAATCACTTTCAACAAGCTTTTATAATCGTGGCTCCTCAATTTCCTAGCTTAAAAAGCATATAAAATACAATTGCTTATCAAGTAATCATTCACGGAAAATAGGCATTTACTTGAAAGTTGCTATTCTTCAGATAAGCGTCGATTTATTTCGTCTTTTAGCACTAAACGTAAAAATGGCAATACTACCTTTTGAAAATGAAAAAAATTTTACTGAGCAAGAGCAGCCTCTTGTAGGTGAGAATATTTCAACGACAACAGATGATGAAACGTTTCAATATCTTAATTCACAGATTACAACACTAAATCAGTTATTAGATGTTTCCGAGCAATCTACTATAAGTCAATCAGATCGCCTTGAACAAACAAATGCTGCCCTTCAGGAGACTTTAAAAAAGCTTCAATCAGCTCAAATTCAACTAGTACATAACGAAAAAATGTCTAGTTTAGGGAAACTCATTGCTGGTATTGCTCATGAAATTAACAACCCTATTAACTTTATTTATGGTAATCTCAGCTATGCTCAAGAATATACATATTCCATTTTGAAAATAATCCAAAAATATCAAAATTATTATCCAGATCCTCCCGAAGAAATTAAAAAACTAGTTAAAGAAAATGACTTAGATTTCCTAATTCGAGATATCACAAGAACTTTCAATTCTATGACAGTGGGAACGGAACGAATTACTAAAATTGTTAGCTCACTGCGAAATTTCTCTCGTTTAGATGAGGCAGAAATTAAACAAGTGTATATTCATGAAGGTATCGATAGTACTTTAATGATTTTACAGCACTTTTTAGAAGCTACAGATAAAACTCCAGAAATTGAAGTTGTTAAACAATATAGTCAATTACCTTTAATAGAATGCTATCCTGCTCAAATAAATCAAGCTTTTATGAATATCATTACTAATGCTATTGATGCATTACAAGATAGTGGTAAATCATGGTTTAGAGCTAATAATCAACTAGAAAAACCCAATTGTCTATTACCAGTAATTCGTATTTCCACTGAATTAATTGATCCCGAATGGGTAGCAATAACCATTGCTGATAATGGTTGTGGAATGAATGAGAAAGTGCGTGCAAGATTATTTGACCCTTTTTTTACTACTAAACCCGTGGGTAAAGGCACGGGTTTAGGTCTATCGATTAGTTACCAGATTATAGTCGAACAACATCGCGGAAAAATCAGCTGTATTTCTGTTCCAGAGCAAGGGACAGAATTTGTGATTAAGATTCCTGTAAAGACTAAAAATGTGTAGGGCATAAATCAATACTTGTCGGGTTTTGGGGAAAAGGGGAAAGAAAAAACCTTTACCCTTTAACCTTTTCCCCAAACCCAATTCCGAGTTAAAAATCCAAAACCCGAGCAGTATTGGGGCATAAATAAATTTACTTGCTCTGAAACCCATCCAGGCAGGAGTAATTCCAATATGGTTTGGTTAAAGGAGAAAGATTTTGAATACATTCTTTACCCAGACCACAAGGAAAGTGAAAAATGCTTATCCGAACCGTATGGGGGTAATTCCACTATTTTTCCCCTGCCCCTGCTCCCACGCCTCTTCGGTCAAGGTAGCCACCGGGGACGAAATCCGGCTAAGGGGAGTTGTTCTGGTCTAATTTCAACAGTCGCAGCATCAGCGATGGGTAGCAGAGGCATTAACCACAGGCTACTGGTAGCAATAACATCTCCATCATCAGTTTTCAAAGTGTTGGTGGGTAATGATGCTGGGGGGTTTGCCTGGGGTAGTACTTGGTCAAATAACAAGCCTAAACCGTCAGCAGATAAACTCATTTGCACATTTCGTTGAGCGGGTGGCAGTACTAGCAGTGGTTTCTGTTGCCCGGTTTTCAGATCAATTGCCACCACATAAGGTTGTTCTATATATTGTTCTTTGGATACTAGCTGTGTCAGCAAGCAGTAGAGGGTGGGTGAGGCAATATCAAATTGGCAGCTGAGAATTGAGCCTGTAGTTTTTAATAGTTGTTTCTGTACACCTTGGTTTGTCACTAAAAACAAATCTCGCGTGTAATCTGTATTAAACTTTACCATCGCTGCTTGAGAGCCATCTTTAGAGAAAGCCTGTACCAAACCAAACTGCGGTAGAAAATCTAGAGGTTTACTGGCATCACCTTGCAGTGGTAAGATTGCTGCTCCCTGTCCTTGGGCAACTGCTACGGCTTTACTATCTGGGGTGATCATAAAGTCTCCCCCTGGTTGGCTTTTCAGACGTTTAGGGGTGGGTTTTTCTGCTGAACCGTCGCTGGTTGCTGGCATAAACCATAGTCCAAAATCGCCGGGATTATTTTTGTTTCCGCGCTGGATAACAATAGTTTGCCCATCAGGTGATAAGTCAAATTTCAGGTTTTGATAATCTTTACTATCTAAAACTAGGTCAACTTTGCCTCCTGGTTGTGCTTCTTGTCCAGATTTACTAGAAACGCCTGTTGTGACTGTGTACAGTTGGGCTGAAAGTAAGTCTTCGTTATTGCTGGCGCGAGCCGAAAATAAAATTTTCTCTCCATCTGGAAATGACTCGAAGTCCATTGCTATCAAGTCTTTGGGGGTAAGTACCCTTTTTTGCTCTTGGGTTAAGTTGTATAGAACTAATCGCCCCTGTTCTTCTTGATTGGTTCCGATGTAAAGAATGACGCGATCGCGTGTGCGGAAGCTACCTGTAAAAGCCTGGATCAACCGATTTTTGCCTTCTTGCTGTGCAAACTTATCTTTAGCTCCCTGTAACTGCAATTTATAATTCGTGCCATAAGGTGCTGGTGTTAACAGCGTATAAACCATTCGCCGCCCTGCCCAACTAAATTTACCTGCTAGGGGTGGCTCGATTTTCAAGTTATCCTCTACACTTTTTGTTTCCATTGGGCGGCTGAAGGTGAGGGTGAAGGAGTTATCTTCCGCCCCAATCTGTTGATTTTGCCAGGTAAAGTCTCGCACACGAGCAGTTACCACATCACCTTGCAATATGATTAACCCAATCAGCACACTTAGCAGTAGCATCAGTGCGATCGCTATCCGATCGAGTGGTTGGATAAATGCTTTAGATTTTGTCATTTGTCATTTGTCATTGGTCATTTGTCATTGGTCATTTGTCATTAGTCATTTGTCATCAACAAATAATTAATAACTATAAGGATTCTGGGGTTGAGGAATCTTTTTGAGAGAAGTAGCGGCAATGGTAAGTTGGCGTTTACCTGCCAAATTTTCTGTCTTCATTTGTCCTTCTACTTCCAGCCAAGTGTCGGGGGAGTAACGCTCTTGATTGTTTGAGAGTTTAACGGGTAATCCTACTGGGTAAGCATCTGCTGCACAGCAAGTTAAGACAAATCGGGCTAAAAACAAATATTCTTTTCCTATATCTGGTGGATGAATAACAAATCCCTGAACTTTAACTTTTTGACCTGTATATGTATCTGGTTCTGGATAGACATTGACAGTGCGTACCCAATCTACGAGCGATCGCTCCTCTGGACGAACAGTAGCTCGAAAGGCTTGAGGTTTGACGCGTGTACTTCCCAATAAATCGGTGGTTACGCCCCTTTGGAGTGCTTTGTCACTAGCAAAAACTTGCGGTGTAATGATAAAACCTAGAATCGCTGTAATCAACAATAAAACACTGCCCCAACCAGGGGGAAATAAACTAATATGTTGGCCGTTTGACGTAACATCACGGCGACGGCGCTGCCAAAGTTCCTGCATCTTGAAGAAACCAATAACAATCAAGCTGATACCTGTCACAACCACAAACCAAATGTAATTTGGGTGAATCAACAGGTTTAGCTTGTTAGTCAGCCAATATCTCAACATCAAAATGCCCCAAGATGTAATTGCAAGGGCATCCAACCAAGGGAGTAACAGATTTGGGATTTTAGATTTAGGATTTTTATTAGCCATTAGTTATTGGGCATGGGGCATTGGTTATTAGCAAAGAACAAAAGATTAATTCTTTAAAAAACGTGCAAGTTGAGGAAAAGAGTTAACACAAATGTTAATTGTGCTGCTAGAGCAAATAAATAAAACACAGTTTTGGGCTTAAAAATAGATAACATCAAACCAACGCTTTTGATGTCAATCATTGGGCCAAATACCAGAAATGCCAACAAGGAACCGCTACTAAAGGTCGAGGCAAAAGATAGAGCAAAGAAAGAATCGACTGTAGAACAAATTGACACCACTACTGCTAATATCAGCATGACTACAATCGAGCTAATAGGCCCAGCACCCAAACTGAGAATTAATTCACGGGGAGCTAAGACTTGAATCGCTGCTGCGATCGCACTTCCTAAAATCATCACTCCGCCCAATTCCCGGAATTCTTGGACGCTATTATCTACCACTAGGCGCAGTTTATCTGCAAGGGGTTTATTGGTATTAGAAATTGGGGCAGTCGGCTGTACAAAATTAGTATCAATCCGCAGAGGTACACCTGCTTTTCCCCCTAAAATATAAGTCCCGGATTGCAAGATATTTGGTATCGCTTCTTGCTGTTCTACTTGGTAACGTTTACCACGGCGTTTGGTTTCCGGCTGCGCGGGTGGATTAAACTTCATATACCGAGCGATCGCAGGTTGAATTATCGGATTTAAGTCCTTTTGAAAACTGAAAACAAAACCAATAATTGTGGCAATTGCTAGAGAAAATACGACTCGTAAGACCACTATTTCTGGCTGATCTCGAAATGCTGTCCAAGTTGACCAAATTACAATTGGGTTAATTGTTGGCGCTGCTAGCAAAAAACCAATGGCGACTGGTGTGGGTACTCCCTGAATCAGGAACCGCCGCGCTACAGGCACATTCCCGCACTCACACACCGGAAATAAAAAGCCGATCATGCTACCAACTAAAGCACCCAGCAGCGGATTTTTGGGCATTTTTTCTACTAATTTGCGCTCATCAACAAAAAATAGCAGCAAACTGGAGAATAAGACCCCAAGAAGCAAAAAAGGCATCGCCTCGACTAGCAGACTTAGAAATATCGTAAAACCATTGTTCAGTTGATTCATGTGCGTCGCAGTCAAAAGCGGTTTTTAGTTTTAGGGTTCTGCCTAGTCATTCTATCGAAATGGGGATCAAAAGCAGTTCGGGAAAATTAAACATCATTTAAGTAGCAAGTTATCTTACGTTTCAAATAGCGCTTAAACGCTACAAACCTTTGCTTCAGCCAAGATAGTAATTTTTACCTGAGTGCATTTACTGACGATGACCAGTTCTAAGATTGTCTAAGTTCAGAAATTGTTCCGATTATAGGTGGCAAGTAGCTGCATAGATGATTTGAATTTACCTATGTTTATACTTACAGTAATTTGCTGGATAAGATATTAGCTCGGCTGTATTTTCATCAAGTATTCACATTTACAGTTATTGAACAATTGGCGTAGGCGTAGCTCGTCGTAGATATCGCTTTTGCTTGCTACAACGATTGATTTTGCGTAGTTATGGCAAAATCTAATCTGAGCTTTGCTTGATTTTTTACTATAAAAACTCTAAAAAAGCAAGACAAAAGTTTAGCAAACACGGTAAATGCTTGCAATACCTTGTCCTAAAGAACAAGATATTGTGCTGATTACTCTTTTGTATAAAAGTCGCTATTAGGCTAGGAGCCTGGACGGTAGCCATTCAGAACCCCGACTTTTTAAATAAGTTGGGGTTCTAGTGGTCTATCGCATTAATTTTGCTAGGTTTGTAGTGAGCGATTTATCGCTCAAATCAAGGACTAAAGTCTTTACTACGAACTTTTATAACCCTTCAGAATTAATGAGACAGACCACTAGTATTCGCTGTTAATTACGTTTTTGTGGAGTTCCCCAAATCTTGATTTGTCGATCAAATCCGCCACTGGCGAGGATTTTACCATTGGGACTAAAAGCGATCGCACTTACCCAGTCTGTATGTCCATTCAGTGTATTGATTAACTCACCTGTAGTTAAATTCCACACTTTAATCCCATCTTTGCCGGCACTAGCAAGGGTTTGTCCATCGGGGTTAATAGCGATCGCATTTACCCAGTTATTATGTCCTGTGAGGGTGCGGACTAATTCTCCAGTATTAATATTCCACAGTTTGACTGTGCGATCGCGGCTAGCACTCACTAATGTCTGTCCATCGGGTGTAAAAATGACAGCGCTAACAACATTAGAATGAGCCACAAATTCACTGATTAATTTACCAGTACTCAAGCTCCATACCTTGATTACACCCTTACTATCACCACTAGCTAAGGTTTGTCCATCAGGGCTAATGGCTAGAGTATAAATCAAATTATCGAAGCGTACTAAAGTCCCTAAAGGGCGCTGCTGTAGTAAATCCCATAGACGAATCCCATCCAAAGCTCCACTGATCAGAACTTTACTATCAGGAGACACCGCTAAAGATAATACGTTGCTGGTATGTCCCACAAAAGAGCGGCTAAATTTAAAATTTTTCAGGCTCCAGAGGTTAATCGTGTTGTCATCACTACAACTAGCAAGGGTTTGTCCATCTGGTGAAATCACTAAAGACTCTACGGCTGCTTTGTGTGCTTTGTTAATATCACCTAACTTTTTACCATTTACTGGATTCCACAGGCGAATAATACCCTCGTTTTCTGCACCTCCACTCGCAAGAATTCTGCTATCTGGACTGAAAGCGAGAGATTTAACAGTTCCGTTATGTCCTCTGAGTGTGTAAAGTAGTTGGGCATTAGCAAAGCTGTTAGTAGTTGGGAAGTTTGGTGTTACTTCAACGGCAGCATGAGCTTGATGAATGTAAAACCCTTGCCAGATAGTCACTGGAAGGGCAACAACTGCCATAAATGACAGGATAATATACGGACGCAGAAAATTATCCCCACCTCTTCCCTCACTACTCACACTTTTTCCTCACTTTTTATATACAAACAAACCACTTAGAATTATGAATTAAGCTAACGCGCCTACATATTGCAATATTTTCCGTGTAGACCGTCATTAGTCATTAGTCATTAGTCAAAAGTGTTTACCAAGGACAAAGGACAATTGACAAAGGACAACCTCACCAGTTGATGTGCAATCTTATTTGCGTAACAGCAACTCATAACGGGCTAAACCTTAGCTATCCGCTAACAGCACTCTTAAAGAGGTGGTTTTTTCTTAGAAACGCTTAACATTGGTAAAGGCGCACTAGAAGAACGAGAGGGCAAATAATGTTGCACCACAGGTTCCTCTGGTAGAGGACGGCGCTGCTGGAAACGCCACAGTTTAAAGGCTAGCGCTATGCCTGTTGTTCCTAAACCAAAAGCGAACAATGACCAGCTATCATTCAATCCGCCAATCAGGGCATCTATAGCGCCCATCGTCACCAATACACTGATTAGTGGCTCTTTTCGGTAGGTTGACTTCAAAAAACGAGGTAATACAGCATTCATCACAGCTTGGTTGGTTCCAGTTCAGCTTTTGTGTATATTTACCAAGAATACCTCACCCATAATTTGCCTTTCTCATCGAAGGCAGACACTAATTATGATTTTCTTTAGTTGGGGAGGAAGTATAGTCATTAATTGCCTTGCATATACTAGTTGCAAGTCTATGATATTTCCATCACTAATAGGTATTTTGATTCCTCTCTTGCTTACATTCTAGTGCAAAGCACTTCGCTATCAATTGCCAAAGTCAAAACCAACTGGTTGTTCCAGCTGGTTGAAACTCTTTTAACTACTAGCTTACAACTTGCACCTTGTGCTGGTTGGTGGCACTACTTCAGACCCAGCCATGATAGCACCCCTTGATTAGTGACATATTCAATCACCAGCATCAAAGCGAAGCCAATCATTGCAGCTCGACCATTCAAGCGTTCAGCATATTCGTTAAAGCCAAACTTTGGCTCTTCTAGTTTAGGTGTAATTGTTGGTTGTGTTTGTGTCATTTTTAAGAAACCTTTTTTTTTGACAAACGGGAGTTGATATGAGAATTCACAGCAATTGTCAGGTATAAGCGGTAAAGGTTAAAGGAATTGAATAGTATTTTCCCCTTCAGCTTTACCCTAAACTTGGTAACTTATGAGCTAATTGCAGTGCTTGAATGTCAAGATGACTTGATTGATTTTCAGCAAAAGCTTCCTAGTAGGGAGCTATACAATCGCTCTTTTAATAAATTGTTACTATTCTTTATATATTGTATAAACACTGGGGTAATAGTCAAGGGCTTGAGTTTGGGGCTACTCAGATTAAATTAAGAAACTTAGAACACAGATTAACTATCTTTAATACAGCTATCTGTAATAAGTCGGTAGCAAGCTTGAGATTCGCAGGCTAAAGTTAAACAAAAAAATTATCAGAGGCTATATATGGAAATCGGCGTTCCAAAGGAAAATAAGGATCAAGAATTTCGTGTAGGGTTAAGTCCTTCTAGTGTGCGGGTGCTGCGAGAAAATGGTCATAGCATCTTCGTAGAAACACAAGCAGGTAATGGTGCCGGATTTTCAGATGACGACTACAGAAGTGCTGGAGCCGAGATTGTCCCTACATCAGAAACGGCTTGGAATCGGGAATTGGTTGTGAAAGTCAAAGAGCCGTTGATATCTGAGTATAAATTTTTGCAGAAAGGGCAGATATTATTTACTTATTTACACTTAGCTGCCGATCGCAAATTGACAGAGCATTTAATTGATTGTGGCACAACTGCGATCGCCTACGAAACTGTAGAACAACCTGGTGCTAACAAACTCCCCTTGCTCACCCCCATGAGCGTGATTGCAGGTCGGTTAGCAGTACAATTTGGGGCCAGATTCCTAGAACGTCAACAAGGTGGTAGAGGATTGCTTTTGGGCGGTGTCCCTGGAGTCAAGCCAGGTAAAGTAGTAATTTTAGGTGGCGGTGTTGTCGGCACAGAAGCGGCTAAAATTGCTGTGGGTATGGGTGCGATCGTGCAGATTTTAGATGTGAGTGTCGAGCGCTTATCTTACCTAGAAACCTTGTTTGGCTCTAGGGTGGAATTGCTTTACAGCAACTCTGCTCATATTGAAGCTGCCGTTAAAGAAGCCGATTTACTCATCGGTGCAGTTTTAGTGTTAGGACGTAGGGCCCCAACATTAGTATCGCGTGAATTAGTTAAACAAATGCGCCCTGGTTCGGTAATAGTTGATGTAGCCGTTGACCAAGGTGGTTGTATAGAAACTTTACGCGCCACATCTCACACAAATCCGGTATACCTTGAAGAGGGTGTGGTGCATTATGGCGTACCTAATATGCCAGGAGCAGTACCTTGGACAGCAACTCAGGCACTCAATAATAGTACATTACCTTATATCGTCCAGTTGGCGAATTTGGGAATTATGGCGCTAGAAGTTAACCCAGCCTTGGCAAAGGGTGTGAATGTGCAGAATCATCGCTTAGTGCATCCGGCTGTACAAGAGGTATTCCCTGATTTGGTAAATTAAGGTGTGCAAGGATTAGGCGATCGGGAATCAGACTAATTTTCTTGCCTTATGCGCGGATGGGTAGGTGTACAAAAGGAGAAGGAGCAAAAAATGGCTACTGCTCCATCTATACAATGCTTTCAGGTCACTAGTATTTTTAAACCATCCGCGCACCTTATGGAGACTGGCTTTCAGCGATTTGCATCTTGTGCTATGACTATTTGCTGTGTTATGATTCACACATTCGCGCAACTGCACCTTGAAAATCAAATACAGCAGCGCTTTCAGAAGCCAGCGATTGCAATTCATCAAAATCCCTATTAGGGATTGAAACATAAAAAGCAACTTGAACTCTAATCCAAGATCCAATTGCAATTCATCAAAATCCCTATTAGGGATTGAAACTGATTAAAGATTGTTGTCTAGCGCCAAATACTTATTGCAATTCATCAAAATCCCTATTAGGGATTGAAACAGGCGATCCGTCTCCGCACCGAGAAAATCTTGAAAGATTGCAATTCATCAAAATCCCTATTAGGGATTGAAACAATCATGGATCAATTTCAAAAACAAGTCAAAGTAATATTGCAATTCATCAAAATCCCTATTAGGGATTGAAACAAAAATTCTGGCAGCAGTAATCTATATTGTTCAGATTGCAATTCATCAAAATCCCTATTAGGGATTGAAACAGTATTTTCTTTCTATCCCAATATGCGGGATGGCGATATTGCAATTCATCAAAATCCCTATTAGGGATTGAAACGGAACCCTTCTGATTCCGCGTACTCTTTGATTGTAACATTGCAATTCATCAAAATCCCTATTAGGGATTGAAACCTCTACCTTTCGCGGCAGATTTACCACCGACGTATTGCAATTCATCAAAATCCCTATTAGGGATTGAAACTTTGATAAGAAGCCAAATGAAGAAGTGCGATCGCTATTGCAATTCATCAAAATCCCTATTAGGGATTGAAACACAACCAATTAAACCAATATCTATGAGAGGCTAACGCCTATTGCAATTCATCAAAATCCCTATTAGGGATTGAAACGAGACTATTACCACTCTGCTTAACATCATCAATCCATAATTGCAATTCATCAAAATCCCTATTAGGGATTGAAACAACCTAGTAAGGAACAGCAGCCAAGTCTACAAAGATTGCAATTCATCAAAATCCCTATTAGGGATTGAAACACTGATCAGCCGAATGCCTGTAGTAGCTGTTAATACCTCATTGCAATTCATCAAAATCCCTATTAGGGATTGAAACAGCGTTAAGGATGGGATTCTACCAGTGATTGAGAAATTGCAATTCATCAAAATCCCTATTAGGGATTGAAACAAAATCTACCTTAACTCCTCCGACATCCAAGGCCATATTGCAATTCATCAAAATCCCTATTAGGGATTGAAACCCAAGGACATAAGTGTGATTCTTGCCAGCGCCTTATACATTGCAATTCATCAAAATCCCTATTAGGGATTGAAACATATCTAAAAACCGTAACTTCAATCTATTAGCCAAATTGCAATTCATCAAAATCCCTATTAGGGATTGAAACGCCAGGTAAAGAATCCAGTAATTTAGCTGAATCAATTGCAATTCATCAAAATCCCTATTAGGGATTGAAACACTTATGAGAACACCGATAATAAGGATTTGCAAGAATTGCAATTCATCAAAATCCCTATTAGGGATTGAAACTTACCAAACTGGGATAATTCTGCACCAATTGGATTATTGCAATTCATCAAAATCCCTATTAGGGATTGAAACTCAACAAATCCTTTGTCTTCCAAAACTCCTATAGACATTGCAATTCATCAAAATCCCTATTAGGGATTGAAACATCCTCAGAGTAATCTTGGACAAATGCAATTTATTGCAATTCATCAAAATCCCTATTAGGGATTGAAACTTGCAAAGTTGCTCTACTTGGGGAAACCCCAAGACATTGCAATTCATCAAAATCCCTATTAGGGATTGAAACGATTCTACAAAAGCATAACCATTACCAACTAAGAATTGCAATTCATCAAAATCCCTATTAGGGATTGAAACCCGTTAACCCTAACTACACAGCCATAATGCTTTATTGCAATTCATCAAAATCCCTATTAGGGATTGAAACAGATACTCCCGGCAGTCGTGCTTTGTTTACTGGAATTGCAATTCATCAAAATCCCTATTAGGGATTGAAACAACTAAGAACCACTGACGGATATTTTCAAGAATTGCAATTCATCAAAATCCCTATTAGGGATTGAAACAAAGCATTGATTTTTCGTGATATTTTTGCTTTAGATTGCAATTCATCAAAATCCCTATTAGGGATTGAAACGTATCATCCCAATTTTTTGCCGACTTAGCGCACTCATTGCAATTCATCAAAATCCCTATTAGGGATTGAAACTTTGATTCTTTGTAAATTCTCAAGTGCATTACATTGGAATTGCAATTCATCAAAATCCCTATTAGGGATTGAAACCTCAAGGCTTGAAAAGCAGAAAGATTATGCGGTTGAAATTGCAATTCATCAAAATCCCTATTAGGGATTGAAACTCCAATGCATACGTGGTCGTCTTAACTGCGAAATTGCAATTCATCAAAATCCCTATTAGGGATTGAAACGAGGTCGGTACTCCGATTGCCGCTCTCAAACAGTAATTGCAATTCATCAAAATCCCTATTAGGGATTGAAACAAAGAGAGAGCAAAGCAAGAAAGAATTTCTCTCAAATTGCAATTCATCAAAATCCCTATTAGGGATTGAAACCTAGTGTTATTCATGGTGCTGGGTTGAATTTAGAATTGCAATTCATCAAAATCCCTATTAGGGATTGAAACGTGAAGATGACAGAAGTCCACCTACCCGGTGGAATTGCAATTCATCAAAATCCCTATTAGGGATTGAAACACTTCTAAATAAAGGACTGTAAAAAATGGCTGGCATTGCAATTCATCAAAATCCCTATTAGGGATTGAAACAACGGATGCACTCGGATTATTTTCTGCCCCAACAGAATTGCAATTCATCAAAATCCCTATTAGGGATTGAAACGTGACAATTTGAAACGCTTGCCAAGCCTAGCTCGGATTGCAATTCATCAAAATCCCTATTAGGGATTGAAACTTTCTTTTTATCGACAGGGAGTTTTAATACTCCTATTGCAATTCATCAAAATCCCTATTAGGGATTGAAACAAGGGGGGAGAGTGGAGACAAGGCGCTTGTAGGAATGGAATTGCAATTCATCAAAATCCCTATTAGGGATTGAAACGAGGACTTTAAAAATATTTCTAAATATTGGCAGAAATTGCAATTCATCAAAATCCCTATTAGGGATTGAAACTAACCTTGCTCAATGGTTAAACCGGAATAGGCAGAAGATTGCAATTCATCAAAATCCCTATTAGGGATTGAAACCCACCTGGGCAGCCGATAGATGACATATCGCCTCCGATTGCAATTCATCAAAATCCCTATTAGGGATTGAAACTACGAAAAATTGGGATGATACCACCTCTATAGGTCGATTGCAATTCATCAAAATCCCTATTAGGGATTGAAACCACATAAAATCCATGCACTGAATATTGCGCTTGCAGATTGCAATTCATCAAAATCCCTATTAGGGATTGAAACTCACCTTCAACAGGATTGTACTTCTTCCATGCTGCAAATTGCAATTCATCAAAATCCCTATTAGGGATTGAAACGTGAAATTGAGACTGCTTTGAGTGAGTTCTGGTGCATTGCATTGCAATTCATCAAAATCCCTATTAGGGATTGAAACATGTTGTGGGTAGTGTTGTGCGATGCTCTTAGATATTGCAATTCATCAAAATCCCTATTAGGGATTGAAACGTATTAGAAGCCCGCGTAAAATTCTATGTCAGATTGCAATTCATCAAAATCCCTATTAGGGATTGAAACGCTGTGCATCCTCCTCTAGAAGCGACTCAAGTAAAATTGCAATTCATCAAAATCCCTATTAGGGATTGAAACAAACAAAAGCAGCGATCGCAGCGAAGACAACCAGATTGCAATTCATCAAAATCCCTATTAGGGATTGAAACAGCTAACTCCAACTTGTTGAAGTTTAGCGGCGGCTGAATTGCAATTCATCAAAATCCCTATTAGGGATTGAAACCTAGTTTTCAACTTGCCCTTGGTGGTAGATTTATTGCAATTCATCAAAATCCCTATTAGGGATTGAAACGCATCAGCAGCATCCTTTGCAGCAACCGCCGCCTTTGATTGCAATTCATCAAAATCCCTATTAGGGATTGAAACCTGGGGTGACCAATGCAGGATGCAAAGCCATAACATTGCAATTCATCAAAATCCCTATTAGGGATTGAAACAATGGGGTTGTCATTTTCGTTGCCTTGCCCAAGTGATTGCAATTCATCAAAATCCCTATTAGGGATTGAAACGCGGATCTTCATTTGGTTGCTCAAATCGTCTAGATATTGCAATTCATCAAAATCCCTATTAGGGATTGAAACGGAGCAACTAATACTCTTCTCTGCAAAATTATTATTGCAATTCATCAAAATCCCTATTAGGGATTGAAACTTACTAGCATCTGAGCAAGCTGATGCTGCTGCGCCTGCTGAATTGCAATTCATCAAAATCCCTATTAGGGATTGAAACAAAACTTGGGGCAATCCTTACGTCATTTAGTGCCATTGCAATTCATCAAAATCCCTATTAGGGATTGAAACCCTGGCTTTTCTGCGCCGAAAGCGCGAAAAGTTTTATTGCAATTCATCAAAATCCCTATTAGGGATTGAAACGCCCCAAGTAGCAGCACTTGAGAAAGTGCTAGTAATATTGCAATTCATCAAAATCCCTATTAGGGATTGAAACATCAGTAAACACTGATTTTATCAATTAAACAAAGAATTGCAATTCATCAAAATCCCTATTAGGGATTGAAACGGCAAGGGGTCTTTAGCTGGTGATAAGGATTTTCAAATTGCAATTCATCAAAATCCCTATTAGGGATTGAAACTATAGGAGGCTCAGTAGATGGATTATTTGCAGGATTGCAATTCATCAAAATCCCTATTAGGGATTGAAACCTTTGGTAAACTCAGCGATGTTCTTACGGGTCAGAATTGCAATTCATCAAAATCCCTATTAGGGATTGAAACAGAACGTCGCCTAGGGTCAGCCCTGGATAACTTTATTGCAATTCATCAAAATCCCTATTAGGGATTGAAACAGTTAGGGGAAACCTTACTCGTTGGTTTTGTGGACGGATTGCAATTCATCAAAATCCCTATTAGGGATTGAAACGTAAGCTTTGAGTCTTGCCGTGAGCTTGATACAAATTGCAATTCATCAAAATCCCTATTAGGGATTGAAACATTCAAAAGACTTTACCCAGAATATCTGAATCACAGAATTGCAATTCATCAAAATCCCTATTAGGGATTGAAACGATGGAAAAAGAAACTTTTACCCCACCTGGGATGAAGCATTGCAATTCATCAAAATCCCTATTAGGGATTGAAACAACGCTAGGAGCGCAAGTGTTGACCCTATCTGATTGCAATTCATCAAAATCCCTATTAGGGATTGAAACAATGCCTTGCTGATTGATGCCGGATTTACTACTCAAGAGATTGCAATTCATCAAAATCCCTATTAGGGATTGAAACATAGTTTACACAAAATTTATAATTCATAAAACTATTGAATTGCAATTCATCAAAATCCCTATTAGGGATTGAAACCCAGTGGGAGCGATTATCAAATTCTCTACGATCGATTGCAATTCATCAAAATCCCTATTAGGGATTGAAACGAGTAATTGAATTTTTATCAAGTTGTTCCGCGAATTGCAATTCATCAAAATCCCTATTAGGGATTGAAACCAAACTCCCCTATCTCTTTTCTTACTTTTTGTGAATTGCAATTCATCAAAATCCCTATTAGGGATTGAAACATTTGGTAGGTTGTAGTGAGTAAATGCGTAAGCGAATTGCAATTCATCAAAATCCCTATTAGAGATTGAAACATCGGGGCAATCTCTTATGATGCCACTGGCACAAATTGCAATTCATCAAAATCCCTATTAGGGATTGAAACGCCGTAGCAAACCAACAATATTGAGAACAGCTGAATTGCAATTCATCAAAATCCCTATTAGGGATTGAAACCTAGGATATTAAGCCTACGTAGCATAGCCTCATTATTGCAATTCATCAAAATCCCTATTAGGGATTGTTGTGAAAAATACCTCTGTTTTAGTACCAGCTTATTATCTGGTTTTTGAAAGTTAATCAAATTAATAATGCATATCAAAGTTAAACAAATGGCAATAAATATTTTTAAAAATTTTAAAAGTCGATTAACCTTGATCACTTGAATGGATTGATAAATTTCTGCCTTTGTAATATAGATTCTCTAGCCCCTGTCAACTTCTGCGGAAAAGGAGCTTTAAAGCTGACATGAATCGGCCATATCAGCCCTAAATCATAGCTCCTCAACTTATTGGAGAAGTCGGATAGATGTACATTAGTGTCACCTTATGTTTTTTATGCCAACTTTGACCTCTTGTCTTTTGACATATATTACTGATTCACTCACAATTTAGAAAACTTTCCCTATCTATAGAGAGATGCTTTCCTCTCTAATAAAGTTTAATAAAGAGAAAATCTACGAAATTAGTCTTTCCATTTTACTATGATAATGAAGTTTTTGGAAACTGCGATCGCTAGAATATTATTCACGAATTGTCAAGAATTAATATTCAATAGTGAATAAAGAAAATTGGATGGAATTAGAATCTCCATCTAAAGATTTTGGGCTGTTGAATTTGAACTCAGAGAAACAAATAAGAGTGAGTTTCAATAGAGGAATACAGGCATGGAATTTTTATCCAATTCAGTTGTGCTATCACGGATGCAATTTGCACTGACTGCGATATTCCATATACTTTGGCCCGTCTTGACTACAGGGATGGGGATTTATTTGGTCATTATCGAGGGGCTATGGCTAAAGACTCGTAATCCAGACTACTATCTCCATGCCCGTTTTTGGTCTAAGTTCTACATCCTGAACTTTGGGATTGGTGTAGCAACGGGTATCCCAATGGAATTTCAGTTTGGCACTAATTGGGCACCTTTCTCGGAAGCAGTAGGTAACTTTTTTGGCAGCGTTATTGGGTTTGAAGCCTCTTGGGCATTCATGCTGGAAGCTGCTTTTTTAGGCATTATGTTATTTGGTTGGGAACGCGTTAATCCCACTATTCACTATCTTTCAACAATTTTAGTTGCCGTTGGCGCGAACCTATCAACCCTGTGGATTTTGACAGCAAATTCCTGGATGCAAACCCCATCGGGTGGGGAAATGGTTAATGGAAAATTTATTGTCCACGATTACTTTCAAGCAATTTTAAATCCCTTCATGGTCAACAGTGTGATGCATATGTTCTTTGCCACACTGGAGACTTCACTATTTGTCATTGGTGGAATTAGTGCTTGGTATATTCTCAAAGAACGCCATCCAGCTTTCTTTTCGTATTCTTTGAAGATTGCTTTAGCAGCTGCTGTTGCAGTTGCCCCATTACAAATATACATTGGGCATTTGAGCGGCGAACAAGTTTATCACTATCAACCCACAAAACTTGCAGCAATGGAAGCACAGTGGGAATCTTCACCTGCGGGACAGCCTGCTGATTGGAGTCTTGTAGCTATACCTAACGAAAAGGCGCAAAAAAATGACTGGCAAATCACTGTTCCGAATGCGCTGGGATATATTCTGGAATTCAAAAAGAATCTTTCCGAACCAGTACGCGGCTTGAAGGAGTGGAAACCAGAGGATCGTCCTCATATGGTGGGTTTGATTTACTACGCTTTCCGCGTCATGATTGCCATTGGCTTTTTCTTAGCCGGATTAGTGTTATTGAGTACGCTGCAATGGTTGCGCGGTAAACTCTCAGCCGAAAATATTACTCAACAGCGTTGGTTGATGCGGGCTTGGATGTTCGCAGCTCCTCTAGGATACATCGCCGTAGAGTCAGGCTGGATTGTCCGCTGTGTAGGAAGACAGCCGTGGACGCTTTACGGGCAAATCCGCACAGCAGATGCGGCTTCTCGTCTACCCGCTAATAATGTCTTAGTTTCACTAACTGGCTTTGCTACAGTTTACAGCTTTTTATTTATTGCGGTTTTGTACTTTGGCAGCCGCATTATTCGGAAAGGCCCAAATCTCGACTTGCCAGTACCAGGTGTGGAAATCACTAAACCAGCAGTAGATACAACCCCTGGAGAGTTCGTTCCAGATGAACGCCCTGTAGAAGCACAACAATGACTAATTCAAAATTCCAAATCAATAAAGTCTATTTGGATAGAGATTTTGACTAATTGACTGCAAACTAAATATGGAGCAGTATAGGATATTTTATGGAGACGCTAAACTATCTTCTCCCCCAAGTATGGTTTATCATTTTAGCTCTTTTTCTATTCCTCTACGTGATGCTAGATGGATTTGACTTAGGTGTGGGGATATTATCTCTTACTTCTTCCGATGATGAACGCCGCGGCATCTTAATGACTAGCTTAAGCAACATTTGGGATGCTAATGAAACTTGGTTAGTTCTCATGGCTGGGGGTCTGTTTGGCGCATTTCCACTAGCATATGGCACGATTTTAAATGCTTTATACATTCCAATTTTCGTAATGGTGTTTGGGTTTATCTTTCGTGGTGTAGCATTTGAGTTTCGTGAACAAGCAAACCGCAAATTATTTTGGAATTTTGCCTTTGGTGCCGGGAGTTTTAGCGCCGCACTTGGTCAAGGTTTCGCTCTTGGTGCTGTGCTGAAGGGTATTAATGTTGATGAGGCGGGGCACTTTATTGGTACAACTTGGGATTGGTTGAGCCTTCCATCGGTGCTGGTAGCTTTGACATTGATTCAAGGATATGTGCTGATTGGCTCCACCTATCTTATTTGGAAAACAACAGGGGAATTGCAAGAAACTCACTATAAAACTGCCAAAATTGCTGCTTGGACGACACTAATCGGCGCAATTTTAATTACAATTACAACACCAATAATTTATGAAAATGCTAGGTTCCGCTTGTTTCAACAGCCTCTAGTTTATATCTTTGCCATCATACCCGTGCTGGGAGTCGTTCTGATTTGGCAACTTTTACAGAGTCTCAACCACAAAGAAGAAATAGCACCTTTTCTCTGGACAATTTTACTGTTTGGATTGTCGTTTATTGGGTTAGGATTGATTGTCTTCCCTTACATCATTCCCAATAAAATCAATATCTATGAGGCAGCAGCTGATCCTAGTTCCTTAGTAATCATGCTTATCTTTATTGGCTTTCTCATCCCCGTGATGTTGTTCTACAACCTTTACCAGTATATTGTTTTTCGAGGTAAGGTAACTGGCAATAATTACGGGGAATGATAAAAATTGAAGTTTAACTTTTTTGCTTGATTTTTACTTTTGAATTGTTAAGTAAATCGCCTCAATTTATCAATCGGCAGTTGCAGATTTTAATGCTACATCAAGGCAGTGGTAATATCAATTTTTTAAAGCATTACTAAACTACCTTCTGCTTCTTCTTCTTCTAGTTCATAACCATTAGCCAATTTTTCAATTGCTTGGTCAATCATTGCCAAACCTTGATCTACTTTTTCAACTAAACTTAGCTGTCCCCGGAGTTCGGCAGCACCAACGAAACCTTTAGCATACCAAGTCATGTGCTTTCGGGCTTGACGCACACCGCGATCGCCTTTATATTCCCACAAGGCTTGTAAATGATCTCTCGCACATTCCAAACGCTGAATCGGAGTAGGTGTCGGTAATATTTCCCCAGTTTTCAGAAAGTGATCGATTTCTCCAACCAAAAACGGATAACCCAAAGTCCCACGGGAACACATCACACCATCAGCACCAGTTTGTTCTAAACATTTCACCGCCGCTTCAACGGAAAAAATATCTCCATTCCCAATTACGGGGATAGAAAGCACTTCTTTGACACGAGTAATCCATTCCCAACGGGCATTGCCATTGTATCCTTGGGCGCGGGTGCGTCCATGTACTGTAATCATTTGTGCCCCTGCATCTTCCATCCGCTTGGCAAAGTCGAGAATAGTAATTTCGTTGTCATTCCAGCCAATACGGGTTTTTACTGTCACAGGTACATCAACAGCTTTCACCACTTCCCGCACAATTGCTTCTGCTACTTCTGGTTGCCGCAACAATGAAGAACCGCCACCATTTTTAGTGATTTTATTTACTGGACAACCCATATTAATATCAACAGTATCAGCACCTTCGGCAACTGCCTTGATTGCTGCTTCTGCCAAAAAATCGGGACGACAATCAAATAGTTGAACGCTAATTGGGCGTTCGTTGGGATCTACCTCCATGATTTTGGGTAACTGCTTAACATAATGCAATCCCGTAGCATTCACCATTTCGGTATACATCATCGAATCTGGTGCATAGCGACGCACAAGACGGCGAAACACCATATCCGTTACTCCAGATAGAGGTGACTGGAGAACCCGACTTTTTACCTCAAACGATCCAATTTTTAAGGGTTGGGAGAGTCTAGCTTGCAGAGTGGGAGAGAGCGAAATCATACAAAAAATTAAAAATTATGGGAATGGAAAATAACAGGAATATTTATGATTATCTGTGAGCAGTGCTAATTGTAGGTTACGTATCCTGACTTGGAGGCTGTTTTTGCATTTCTTGCTGAATTTCCTCTAAACTCAAACCTAACTCTTTTGCCATTTCTTCAAAACTCAATCCCAATCTCAACAACAAAGGTATCATTCTAAACTTTTCTTCACGCGCTCCTTCTTGTTTACCCTCTTGTTTGCCTTCTTGCTTGCCCTCTTCCTTCCCTTCTTGATAAACTCGTGTTTGTTTCAAATCACTTAGCCCAAACATACCTTCAATCTCCTCTCGGCTCATCGTCGGAAACTTATAAACCAAAATTGTCTCTATTAATTCTAGTAACTGCTGCCGTTGTGGTTCAATGTTGATTTCTTGCTGAGTTCTGTCTATTAGCTGCCTAGCAGATGTAATTGCTGTTTCCTCTTCATCGACAACTAATTTCATAGTAGCAATTCCAACTGGCAGCGATGCAGTTTCACCCAATTCATTAAGATAAATGCGAGTAACACGATTGCTAGTGAAAAATTCGCTGTAATTATTGATATCTGCTATATCTAGACTGCGATTGGGATAGATAACTACTCCTCGCCAAGAATTTTTAGGTTTATTTTGACGTAAATATAAACAAATTTCTGAAATTAGGCGCGAATAAATTTCTGCGTCGGTTTGAAACTGGACTTCAACAAAATAAATCGGATTTTCTTGCCCTTGTGTTGGGAGAAAAACACCATCTATACGGAATGTCGTTTGCTTGATTTCAATTGATGAGAATTTATACCCCTCTGCGGTTTGGGGTGGATTACCAATTAATTCAAAAAATATCCCAGGAAGTTCCTGAAAAAGGCGGTAAAAAATGCTGTCAGTTTTCACACTTGATGTATTGCGGTGATTTAAACCGTTAGATTTTACCGTGAAACAGCTAGTAACAGATTTTGTTTAATTAGACTTAAGAAAATAAGGCGATTTTAATTATACCTATATATGTTATGTCAATTTGTAGCTAGTGTACTACGCCACTCTTTCAATACAAAACTAGACCACAGCAAAAAAACTATCAGTAACAGTCCCATAACTCCATCGAGCCAAATTAGGCTATGCATTTTCAAAGACATGGGAGCAACCATCGGGAAAAGATAATGGACTGGACTGGAGATACTGGTGATTGAGTATAAGGCTAATAAAAAATACGCCAACCAAAAGATGCCTTTGGTGTAAAACCAATATCCCAACAGTCCAACTGGAGTCATCACAATTACAGTACTAATTACTCCAACAGAAGTGAACCACGCGGGGCCAGGATATCTACTCAAAAATAATGCATTGTCTATGTAGTGTAGCCAAGTAGAAATGAGGTTAAGTGTGATGACAATTAGCAGAATCGTCTGGCGAAACCTAGATGTATTGATCATGATGTAAATATGCAATTAAAATGCGTAATAGCTTATTAAGCCGACTGCAAGAAGCAATCGGCTTAACAAATTTATAGTAATTTAGTTGCAATTTAGCCGTGAGTTGCACCTTGAGGAGGACGTGAGACAACTTTTTTGGCTAAACCCAAAGTCTGCAAAACTAGGATGCTCCACCAAGTAACATCAATCTCCCACCAAGACAACCCAGATTTCGCCATGTGGGGATAAGTATGATGGTTGTTGTGCCATCCTTCTCCATAAGTTACGAGGGATACCCACCAAAGATTACGAGCGCCATCATTAGCATCAAAGGTGCGATAACCCCACAGGTGTGATGCTGAGTTTACAAACCAGGTTGAGTGCCAAAGCAAGACACATCTGAGAAACACTCCGTAGAACACAAAAGGCCATCCTCCTAATCCATATAAGAGGAGTGCGAAGGGTATTTGCAACAGCAAGAAGTAGCGATCTAGCCAACAATAAAAGGGTTGTTTTGCTAAATCAGGCGCATATTTTTTATAAGTGTCATAGTCAAAAAATTCTGGGCGTGGGTAAAAAATCCATAATATATGGCTCCACCAAAACCCTCTTTGAGCAGAGTAGGGATCTAAATTGATATCTTCCGTGTGGGCGTGATGCTGGCGGTGTCCACCTACCCAAAAAATTGGCCCACCTTGCAAAGCCAGGGCTCCTATTAGGGCGATCGCATACTCTAACCACTTGGGAACTTGGAAACTCTTATGGCTCAGTAGTCTATGATATCCCAGGCAAATACCAATGCTCCCGAATAACCAGTGGAGAAACACTAGCAAACCCAATGCTGGCCAGGAGAAGAACCAAGGAGACATAAGTGCTAAGGCATGAAACGTAGTAAAAAATACTACGTTTGTCCAACTGAGTTGAGGTGAGTTGCCTCTCTCAGGGGCGATCGCCCCAAAATTTGCGGTCATAAAAATTCCTGTTGATGGATGATGAAGCAATTTGCCTTTTCTCGGATGCCACCCCACAAGGGATTTACCCGCACTGTATACTAATTCGTTACAGTAGAGTAAAGCAAGTATCACTTACATTTGTTATGCTAGCAGAACTCTGATACCCCTGCAAGTGCCACTTGCATTTTTCTATGTCGTCTCACCTCGTTTCCACTCGTCAACGCTTGATTCAAGCTGCACTTGAGTTGTTTTCTGCTCAGGGAGTTAGCGCTACCACAACCCGCCAAATTGCAGAAAAAGCCGAAGTCAACGAAGTGACTCTATTTCGGAATTTTGGCAATAAGCATGGACTGCTTTTAGCGGTGCTGGAAGAGTCCGCAGCCTTTAAGGATTTAGGTGAATCGCTGGTGCGGCGGGCAACGCCTCCCGGCAATGTGTACCAAGCTCTCAAAGATTATGCAAGTGATAGCTTGCACGCATTAGAACGAGTGCCAGAGTTTGTCCGGTCTGTGGTAGGTGAAGCCGACCAATTCCCGGCAGAAAATCGCCGCGCACTAGGCAGGGGAGTTACAGAGGCAAACCGTTATGTAGCTCAGTATTTAGCTACTGTAATCCAGCAAGGGCACCTAAATACTTATTTACCAGCAGAAAAATTAGCTAGTTTGCTAAATGGGATGATCTTGGGATATGCCGTAATTGAGTTCACCAGCGAATTTCACGAACTTTGGGAGGATCGGAATGATTTTCTCGAAAATTTGGTGGAGTTGTTTTTACATGGAGCCATGTCATCCTCAGCAGAATCAGCTATAAACTGCTTACAAGGAGGGTTCACCACCACAGAAGTAGCTGATTTGCCTGCTAGTTTAGTTCACGAAATTTTACAACAAGCCAGGAAATCGGGAGTACGAGATTATGCCTTGGCTTATGTGTTATTTGGGGCTGGGTTATCTGCCACAGAAATAATTAGCTTGGAGCGATCGCACCAAATCTACGATCCTCAAGGGCACTTCCTGCAAATTACAATCCCCGGATGTATCCGTCAAGTACCAGTAAATCAGTGGATTTTGGGCAAACGCTACGGTTCTTTTACCAATAATCCTTTAATCAAATGGCTGAAAAGTCGTAAAGATACTCAAACAGCCATGTTTTTGAATGAAACAGGTAAACCCATGACAGAATCAGAGCTTGAGACACGTTGGCAAGTATGGAGTGAGGGACTATTAACTCCCCAAGGACAAGCGCCAGCGATCGCTCAGGCACAACAAACTTGGCGCGTAGAAATGTTAATGCGGGGAATCACCTTGGAAAACCTGATTATCTTAACAGGTTGCGATCGCTCCCAATTACAACCTTATGTCCGTCGAGCCAAAGAAAAAGCTGCCCTAGAGCAAGCCACCCGTTTGGATCATAAGCCGGGATAGGGTACGCCTAAGCAATTAAAAATTAAAAATTAAAAATGAATAAATGCAAGGGCAGTAAGCATTTTGGTGTCGATCAATTGTTTAATTTAAGGGTTCCATGATGGCTCTTAAACCATTGCTAGAGAGTGTTTTGAGCATTTCTTTAGCGTTATATTCACTGCTAAATACTCCTGCTTGCATAACTCTTTGACCTTCCCAAACTGTGGGAAAGGCACCAGGGGCAAGCGATCGCACTAAGTCTTGATCTCTATCAGTGAGGAGTGGAACTACTACGCGATAACGGATACCGAACTGTGTCGCAGATTTACTGGCATAAGGAATACTTGCAGAACTTGTTTGCATATTGCCAGTATTACTAATGGGGATATTGTTATCGGGAAGTGGTAAAAGTGCTGAGGCATTGGGGGCAGTAGCTTCTAGTATTGGCAATGGCTGCTGTGTTTGATTCCTTGTGCTGGCAACTGAATTGGATGGGTACTCAGGGGCAGTAAATTCAATCGTATTAGGATCAATCCGCACATAATTCAACTGTGGTGTATTAGGCGGCTGTGCTGGACTGGAAGTTGCAATTTGAGTGTTAGTTGGTATTTGTCTCGCCGACAAGCTGCTAGGAGTCGGAAATGCAGCAACTTTAGATGTGGGTTGCTGTTGATTGGATATAGGCGTGGAAAGTGGAACCTTAGATGGCACTAATGGCAACAGTTGACTGTTTAATTGTGTAGAAACAGGATTATTTGCTGAAATACTGTTGCTGTTTTGGCTATTAGTAGTTTCAGAGATTCCGGGAGCCGAGAAGGTGATTTCCCCAGTTGGTGGTATTTCTTGTAATACATTGTTGGGAGTCGATTGAGAATTTTGTGCTACTAGTGCTATTGTCCCGTTAATATCTACCTTGCCAGTGATGCGATCGCTCACAAGACTATTACCGCCAGCAGAAATCATCTGTTTAGCAGCACTGGCGTTAATGTCGTAGCGGCCATTATTTTGAAATTGATTACCCCCAGGTTCCGATGCACTACCCAAATCTGGCATTGCTTGAGCGATCGCAACTAGACCATCTTCTTTATTATCTTGAATAATATTATTCCGTAAAATCGGGTGCGCCTTTGCTTGCACTACAATTCCCGATCTATTGTTCTGAATTTGATTGCCTATAACTATTGGAGCGGCATTTTGGGCAATATTAATGCCAAAACCCGTTTGGTGAAAGACATTTTCTTTCACTTGGGGACTGGAATTCCCGGCAATTGTCATGCCATTGGCTCCATTGCGATCGAAGTAATTCTTGCTAATGGTAGGTGCAGCATTACCACTGACAGAAATCCCATCTTGGGTACTGCCGGTAAATGTATTTTCCGCGATTACCGGATCGCTAGATTCAATCCATAAACCGTAACCCCGGCGATTGGGGTTCGTCACCGTCACCCCAGTGAGCAAAGCTTGGTTTGCCCCGACAATTGTGACGTTTTGACCGCCAAAGCTCCGACTCAGGTAATCACCGCCTCCCTGAATGATAATATCCTTGCCTTGATTGCTAGCGTTGCCTTGAATTGAAACACCCGGTTTCAGCATTAAGGGAAATTCCTCTCCTGTCTCGGCGCTATAAGTGCCAGTGGAGAGCATAATTACAGTATTGGGGTTAGCTAATCGCAACGCATGGGTAATCGTTTTCACAGGAGCAGATTCGCTACCATTACCTGCGCCGTCATTTCCACCATTTGGGTTAACAAACAGCACGTTAGCCTGAGAATTTTTTGTCTCACCTAAAGGTGCTGAATTTGGTGCTGATGGTATCTGAGCGATGGCACTATCCAGGAACGTCATACTTGTCGCTCCTATGCCTACGGTAAAAGATAATACTGATAAACTAAAAAATAAAAGTCTTGCTGATTCCAGAAACTTCAGCTTTGCAAGCATAATATCTACTCTACGGTACTTAGGAAACACACGACAGTGAATCATATTTAACACAACTCCTTAGAAGTAACAATAAATTCTTATACTCTTAGAGAGTATTATGTCGATAATATTACTCACATATTGAACGATTGGCGATTTTTAATACAGGGTAATAAATGATATTGTGTCTGTTCGAGAATACCTGGCTTTAAAAGACAGGCTACGCGATCGCCAAAATACCCTCACCCTAAAAGAGCTTGTAATTCAGGACTTACGCAAAAAATTCTTCCTCGAAAGACAAACACTCTCTAAATAGTATCTATGCCAATACTTGTCGGGTTTTGGGGGAAAGGGGAAGGCGAAAGGGGAAAGAAAAAACCTTTACCCTTTAACCTTTTCCCCAAACCCAATTCCGAGTTAAAAATGCTTTACCCGAGCAGTATTGGTATCTATGCAGTCTCAATTTAATTTGCCCATTGGAGATTTTCTGATGTATCCCTTTGGGCTAGTCCTTTGTAAGCTCGTTGTTCACCCTAAAATACTTGACTAACCTTAGTGCAAAACTGTAGCCTCAAACTACCCTTATCACTGCATATAAGAACATGGGATAATTTATCGTAACCCTCATTACTACGCTTTTTGGCGTAGATTCGGCAAAAATTGAGTAAAAAAAGCAAATTAATTGACTTATGGTTACTAAGAGATATGATAATTCACATTTTGATGAAAGCACTAACGGGGTTGTTGTAATGGTCGAGCCATACAGCCAAAAAGAGCAAGTACAACAAGTTGTCTATCGCATTTTAGATGCCAATTTAGACCGCGCTCGTGAAGGCTTGCGAATTATTGAAGAATGGTGTCGCTTTGGCTTGAATAATGCCCAGTTAGCTCTTGAATGCAAGCGCCTACGACAAGAATTAGCCAAGTGGCATACCCCGGAATTACGAGCGGCGCGAGACACACCAGGCGATCCTGGGACTGAGTTAACTCATCCTCAAGAAGAAGAACGAGCTAGTATAAAATCAGTATTGCAAGCTAACTTTTGCCGTGTCGAAGAAGCATTGCGGGTGTTGGAAGAATACAGCAAGCTTTATCAGCCAAATATAGCTAAAGCTTGTAAGCAGATGCGCTATCAGGTTTATACCCTAGAAAGTAGTTTAATGGGTCATCAGCGCCATCAATTGTTGTGGCGATCGCATTTGTATCTTGTTACTTCCCCGAATGAAAATTTGTTGAATAACGTCGAAGCTGCACTTAAAGGGGGATTAACGCTTCTACAATACCGTGACAAAACCGCCGATGATTCTTTGCGTTTGGAACAAGCCAGAAAACTCCGGCAGTTATGCCATATCTACGGTGCTTTATTCATTGTTAACGATCGCGTGGATCTAGCTTTAGCTGTGGATGCAGATGGGGTACATCTGGGACAACAAGATATGCCTATTGCTATTGCTCGGCAATTACTTGGTTCCCAACGTCTGATAGGTCTTTCTACCACCAATAAAGAAGAAATGCAAGGAGCAATTGCTGAAGGTGTAGATTACATTGGCGTAGGGCCAGTTTATGAAACTCCCACGAAAGTAGGTAAGGCCGCAACAGGTTTAGAATATGTCAGCTATGCTGCGAAAAATTGCTCAATTCCCTGGTTTGCCATTGGCGGAATCGATGCCAATAATATCAATGATGTGATCGATGCTGGAGCCAAACGTGTAGCAGTGGTGCGATCGCTCATGCAAGCCGAACAGCCTACCCTAGTAACACAATATTTGCTCTCCCAACTCAATCGCATTAAGCCAGAACTCTAAAATAGTCATTTGTCATTTGTCATTTGTCATTTGTCATTAGCCCAAAGTGAGTAACCAATTACCCATTTCCAATTCCCAATTCCCAATTCCCCATTCCCAATTCCCCATTCCCACATTTATGTCTAATGAGATTACGGTTCAGGTAAATGGGGAAACCCATAGCTGTTCATTTCAAATTTCTTTACCCGACTTGATCCAAGAGTTGGGTTTTAACCCGCGCTTGGTGGCTGTAGAATATAACGGCGAAATTTTACATCGCCAGTTTTGGCCACAAACAAAATTGCAGCCAGGCGATCGTTTAGAAGTAGTAACTATTGTTGGTGGTGGTTAGTTAATGTGAGCCAGCAAGCCCAAATCTTTAAGGCTGCGTCGTGTAATCTCGATGCGGATGGGCGCATCCTCTGGTTTATACATATCAAGGGTTGTTGCGAAAAAGTAGACGTTTTTGTTTTGTTCTAAATAACCCACAAACCAACCAACTTGTGGTTTGGTACTTGTTAACCATCCCGTCTTTCCCCGCAGTGTGTAGTCTGGAGTTTGTTCGCGTACCATAATGTCTTTGACAAGATTTAAGTAGGACAGGGTGAAAAAACCAAATTGTGTAAAGATAAGTAAATACACATAATGTATCTACCACGGTAACAGGTATATGGGCAGCCGTTTAAGGGTAT